>JAYUUW010000649.1:0-7474 GCA_043754665.1 Anaerolineales bacterium
AGCAGCCGCTCGGCCTGCACCCGCTCGCTGACATCGCGAACGACACACAGCAGCCCCGGCCGGTCTTGATACGTGAACGCTGTCCCGCGCATTTCGACGTAGAAAGTTGACTTGTCGCGGCGCAGGTAAACCATGAGCGCTTCGAATACGGCGCTGGACTGAGCCGCTTGGGCGGCCTGGCTAAACCGAGGCAGACTATCGGGGTGGATGAAGGCTGTCGGGTGCAGGCCAACGAATTCCTCGCGCGCGTAGCCCAGCATCGCGCCGACCGCGGGATTAGCCTCGACCACCAGGCCGGTCTCTAAATCGCTGATAATCAACCCGTCGCTGGCGGTTTCGAAGATGCTTTGATACAGATCGGGCAAAGGAGGCATAGGAAGTGGTTTAACCCAATGCGGCGTGGCTGTCACCGTTAGCCGGCGCCCTGCTTTTTGGAGTACGCGGAAAAATTGCGCCGCTGGCACTGTACTTGCTTTCCCCGTGCGGCGGCCGGGTATTGGGCGCTTTTCGGCCTGTGCTCCGTATCAGAACGATGACGGCTGTTCACGTCTTAGCTCACAGAACGGCCGAGCCTGGCAACTCTGCTTTCCCCGCGCCGTGTGGCGAGCCTGCCGGTCAATTGGATAGTGCCTGCTGTGCGCCCAGTATAACCAATATGGGCGGCGTTGTCACGCGGGGGCGGCCCAAGAGGCAGCGCCTTCCAAAGCCAACACCGGCTGCGGAAGCCGCCGGAACCAGCTCGGGTAGAAAATGCTGGCTGATGAGGCCGTCGACGCCTCGGCGCAGCGCTGCTGGGACAGCTCGCGCTCGGCCACCCGCGCAGCGCCTGCATCCGCCAGAGTGTCGCATGTCGCAAGGGCTCAAGGTTCGCCCACGAGTTTCAGGTGGTAACGCCCTTTTAGTTCTTCAATCCAATCCGGCAAGAAGTCGAGCTGGTAGGCAGCGCCCAGCTCGGCTCGGCGGGCAACAAACTCGGCCGGGCTGGCCGCAGTGCCGGCGGCCTCCCCCAGCTTGTGGAAGAAGTGCTCGAAACCAGCCGGCCAGATGATCTCGATGAGCCGGGCTGGGGTGGGACCGGCATTCCAGAAGGTGTGCGGAACGCCTTTCGGTTTGTAGACGTAGGTACCGGGGCCGGCCGTGGCGATCTCGTCGCCAACCCGGACACCAAAGGTGCCTTCCAGGACATAGGAGAGCTCGTCCTCAACCTGATGGACGTGCGGAGGCACGAGACGCCCCGGCTCCATAGGATGCTCAACAATCGACAACCCGCCCGCAGTGGTCTCGCCCCAGATTTTGAACTGGACGCCCAGCCCACCAATATCCACCAGCGGGCCTTCGCCCGGTTTCACAATCAGCAATCCTTGATGTGCTTCCATTGTATGCCTCCTGGAAACTATGTTGCTTAGTTGTTATGAGGATGACGAATGAACGGTCAACTTGGTTAGGCTGGTTACGGTCTTAGTCAGCATGGTTACCTACTTTGAAAGTCTCGGAACCTGCAGGTCAAAAACACCGCCGACTCGCTAGCGCGCGACCAACGGCAGGAACAGCGTGTAGCCGCCGCTGTGGGCGGCGAACCAGGCCGGGTTCGAGGGTGCGGCTTCCAGGCCGGGGTTCACTACGGTGACCGGGCGCAGACCAGCCGCGCCAATGTCGACGGCGCTGACCTGCGCCCGCAGCTCCGTACTGCTGATGAAGGTGGTTGGCCGGTCGCTGCCGTTCCACCGCACGCCGGCGCCGTCTACGAAGCCGCTGCCGGTGATGGTGAGCTCAAAGCTCTCGCTTCCGACCGGGGCACTCGTGGGCGATAGCTGCGTGATCCAGGGCACGTCGCCCAAGGCGGCGCTGGCCCACGTATTGGGCTGGTTCCAGCCGGCCCGATAGGGCCAGTGATAGTCGTCGGCGAAGACGGTCACCCAATACTGGCCCAGGTCGATCCCCACTACGTGCCCCCAGCCGCCCAGCACACCGGCCGGCAGACGCAGCTCGGCGTTCCACACGCCCTCATTCGCGCTGGTGCGCGTCTCCAGCCCGGCCGGGCCGGCGTTGGCAAAGTTGCCCAGCCCGTCGCCGGCCGCGGAAGCGGGCGTGCCATCTTCGCCCACGTAAAAGTCATAGTCGTCGGTTTGCACCCACGCGTCGCGGCTGTTGTTGACATCCAGATGGATGCCGGCGCGCGCAATCAGGTCGCCGGTGCCGCGCGGCAGGCCGCTGAAGCACAGCCACAGGTCGGTGCTGGTGCGCAGCAGGTGGACGGTACCGTGTGAGCCATCCCCGAACGGCGCCAACTGCACCTGCGCGGCGCCGGTGTAAGCGTCGTCATCGCACACCCCGTCGAGGTCGGGCGCGCCGCCCAGCGGAATGCTCAGGGCGCCGACCACAAGGGTGGCGCTGGCCGTCTGCTCCAGCCCCAGTGCATCGCGCGCAGTGAGCGCCACGACATAGCTGCCAGGGGCCAGGCCCGGCACGGCCAGGTTGGCTCCGGTGCCCACCGCCGCCCCGTCCAGCGTCCAGCGCAGGCTGGCCTCCGGCAGGCTGCCGTCTTCCGGGTCCATCGCGCTGCCCTGCAGCACCACCGGCTGCCCAGCCGGCACGGCCTGGCCCAGGGCCGGGGAGAAGATGGCCGCTTGCGGCGGCTGGTTGGCCACCTGGAACGGCGGCGAGGTGACCAGTGTGGTGTGCAAACCGTCGCTGGCGGCCACGCGGAGGAGGGCATTGGTGGTGCCGCCGGGCAGGCCGGCGAGATGCAATTGCAGGCTCATGCTGCTCGAGACGGACGTGTGCGGGTAGTTGGTCACCAGCGCGCGCCAGGTGAGACCGCCGTCCGGGCTGTATTGGATGGTGTAGACCAGCCCGTCGGCCGCATCTGGGTCGGTGGCCTGCCAGGCCACGGTCAGCGCGTTTTGAACCATTTCGCCGCCGGCCGGCTGCAAAAGGCTGAGAACGGGTGCGTTCGGGCCGGGCTGGAGGCTGGCGAGTACGGTGGCGCCATCCAACAGTTCCACGCGGACGGGCGTGCCGGCCGGGGCCGGGAAGGTCAGTGCGAAAGTGGTCGTCGCGCCGGGCGCATCGTCGGGGCTGCTTGGCGTCACGACTTGGTCGACCAGTACCGCGTTGGCGGCGTCGAGCAGGCGCACATGATAGGCGGGGGTAGCGGGTGACTGCGCGCTGACAGCCGCCAGCGCCTGCCACTTGGCCAGAATGCCCGCGCCCAGGCTGGCCACCGGAAAGACCCAGGCCGGTTCCAGGCTGCCCTGATTGAGGTCGGGCGACACGCTGCCCACGATGAATATGGCCTGGGCCGCGCCGGCCAGGTCGGGCATGTTGGCGGCTGCGGACAGGCCGGCGGCGGCTGGGTAGGGCATGTCTTGCAGCAGCCCGCGCCAGGTATAGTCGCTGATCCAGCGCGGCAGGGCCGGGTTCTGGTTCTGCGCATACGACATCAGGTCGCCAGTCACGTTCGCGTCGACCGGCTGGAGGGTGAGTGAGTCGAAGCCAACGTGCGGCGATAGGCCCGAGTAATCAAGCTGGCAAACGGGATAGGGATAATAGCTGTCGAGCGAATCCGCATCCGGGCCGCCGCAGTTCACGTGGTTGCGGTCATAATTATGGCCCAGCTCGTGCGCGAAGGTAGCCAGCCGCCTCGCCGTCAGCACGGTGGGGTCCACATTAGCCGGCGGCAGCTTGACCTAGGCCTGGGCATACCCCACCAGGCCCGTGCCGTTGGTGCCGAGATCCACGTTCGCATTGCCGGTAGGGGTCTCGGGCGAGACGATGCCGATGTAGTGGGTGCGGGCATTGCTGTCGTCGCACTCGTCAGGGTCGTCGGAGAATTGCGAGCGCAGCATCAGCGACTGGATCATGCCATTCGAATCTTCCGGGATTTCATACGGCCCAAACGTCGGGAAGGGATCGAACTCGCGCTCGGCGATATCATCGGCCTGCTGGTAGGTCCAGACCTGCGACGTGGGATACATTCGCCGGATCATGCCGATCGCCGCCCAATAGTTGGCGCCGCTGCTGGAGGCCACCGGCCCATGCGTGCGCACCGGCACCGCCACGATGCAGACGGGCGACTTGGCGATAAAGTTGAAGGTGCCAGTCGGGTAGGCGGCATTGGGCAGCGCGTTATTGGTCAGGTCGGGGTCATCGTACACGCCGCGCGGATCGAGCTTCACCTGCAAGGTGATCGAACCGGCGTTGGTCCAGGCGTCGGGCAGTTGGAACAACCAGCCGTCGTTGGTCAAGCGGCTAAAGCTCGCGCCCGTGACGAGCGACCGGCTGCGGCCTTCCATGGGCCACAGCGGCGAGCCGGGCAGGGGGGTGCCGTTGACCCAGCCGTACACCGCCGCCTCGACGGTGTTGGCCCGCGGCCCGTCTAACTGCAGGCCGTACACGCGCACGTAGGTGGGTTTGTTGGCCACCAGCGGCACGTCGTTGCTCAGCCCCTGGATGGCTTGGGTGACTTCCCAGGCGTTCGCCTCCAGGTTGTGGATCAGCGGCGTGGCGTCCACCGGCAGGCGCGCAATCTTCCGCCGGTCCATGGGCGGCGACTGCTCGAAGTAGACGCAGCAGCCGCTGGCGTAAAGCTGGTCCCCAAAGTTGGGCACGTCTTGCGCAATGGTGACGGCCGCACCGCCGTCGACGCTGACGCGGCGCACGCGGCCCGTGGTTGTGGGTGTGCAAAAAGGTGGATCAGCGCACTCGTTTTCGACGAAGAAGATCTGCGAGCCGCTCAGCGCCACAGCGCCCAGGTGCGTGTCGACGGCGCCGGTGTAGATCGGGGTCTGCGTGCAGCCCGACGGGGGGAACGAATAGCACAACTCCACGTTGTCTAGCTTTTGGATGGTCTGAGGCGTGGTGGTGCCATCCCGCCAGATGACGCCCAAGACATGGCGCACCAGCGAGCCGCCCTGGGCGGGGATAACGCTGGCCGCCTCGCCGCACGGTGGGCTGCCGCAGGCGGTGCTTACGCGCCACAGGTAGCCGCCCGCCAGCCAAGCGACGCTGCTCCCGAACACCACCAGGTTGGGCAGCGGCGTGCCATGCGTGTCGGTGGCAATGGTCACAGCGCCACTGCCGTCTTTGTTGACGCGGTAGATGTGCGTGCTGGAGGCCCAGTAGATTTGATCGCCGACCAACACCAGGGGAATGGTGGGGGCATCGCTGGTGTGGTGCACCAGGACTGACGTGTACGGGGCGTCGACCAGGCGCTTGACGATATCCTGGTTGGACGTGTAGGCATACAGGCCGCTGTCATCAGCCGCGAAGTGATCGGCGCAGAAGCTGGTCACATTCATGTAGGTGATCCGGCCAAAGCCGGTGGGCAGACGCCGCAGATAGCCGTCGTCCGCCGCCGGTGAGGCCGAGGCGGCCAGCGCGGGGTCATTATCACAAGCCGACCAGTAGAGGAAGTAACCGCCCACGGCCCAATGACTAAAGGGTTGGTTGACCATCAGCTTGGGCGGGGTGGTGGGGGCCGCGGGCGCGAACACCGGCCCGGCGGCCTGGGCCGGCTGGGCGGGCGCGCTAACTGCGCCGAACAACACGCTGACCAGGACGATGACTGTGACCAATTGAACTGGCTTAGGCATGAACCTCTCCTTGGGGCAAGCCCGGCGCGCCGGCCTGCGCTTTAAGAAACAGCAGCATGGCATCTAGGTCGGCAAACGTCCATCGCTGGCCGTCCTGCGTGCTCTCCAGCGCCACCCGCCAATGGCTCTCGCCGTCAGACTCCACCCACCACAAGCGCATGAGATATGAGCAATACCGATGTATGGGCGAGGGCATGGGGCCGCCTCCAGTAACTGCGTTCCGATGTGCTGCCAGTGTGCCCGGCCAGCGTGACAAGAACGCGACAAGCCCGTTTAACCGCAGTGCGGCAGCCCTCTGGTGGAAGGCTGCCGCGCTGATTCGAAGAGAGATGAGGCGGATTGCGGTGGTTGCAGCCGCGTTAGAAAGGCGTAGGCGAGACTCGACCGCCCAGTGCCTAGAGCGCCAGGGCGGCCGCCACGGCTTGTTCCCGGGACAGCCCCTGACCGGCGGCCCAGTGAGCGGCAAAGGCCTTGGTCCCTAAAGCGGCTTCCAGCTCGGCCAGCAGGCCGTCAGGTGTTTCGAGATCGATCAATGACACCGGATAGCCGGCTGTGGTCCGCAGCGCGGCGGCTGCCGCCGCGGTCTGGGTGGCCGGCTCCGGCCTGGCCTGAGCCCAGGTCAGCCGCGCCGCCTGCTCCAGCCCATCGGCCATGGCGGCGGCATATTGGCTGGTCTGGCATAGCGCCAGGCCGGCCCGCAGATGCTGCGCCGCGCGCTCCAATTCACCCTGCCGGCGGGCCACCATGCCCAAGGTCACCCAGGCCGAGGCTTCACTGGGCTGCGCCCCCAGGGCAGCAAATACCGCGCGGGCCGACTCAATCAAGGTCGCGGCCCGGAGATAGTCGCCGCGATCGTATGCCAACAGACCCAGGTCATTGGTGGCAGTCGCCATGGTCCATTGATCGGCCAGTTCGGTGGCCAAGGCCAGGCTTTCGTGGGCCATGGCCTGGGCGCGCCGCGGGTTGCCCTGGCGGCGCGCCAGCGTGCCCAAACCCAGGCTCAACAGGGCAATGCCCGAGCGGGAGCCGGCCGCGCGATGGAGGGCCAGGCATTCTTCATATAACTGTTCGGCGCGCTCGGTGTCGTTCTGCCAACAGGCCAGGTTGCCCAGGTTGTGCAGGGCGCTGGCCAGGCCCGTCGGGTTGTTGGTTTCCCGGCTGACTGCCGCACTCTCTTCATAGGCCTGGATCGCCAGCGCGGTGTCGCCGCCTTCGCTGGCCAGCAGCCCCAGATGATTGAGCACCGTGGCCAGGCCGGCCTGATCGCCCAGCGCGCGGTACAGTGCGCGCGCGGCGGCATAGGCCTCGGCCGCCCGCGCCTGGTCGCCCTGGTGGTAGGCCAGCACCCCGGCGCCATCCAGCGCCTTGGCCTGGGCGCGCTGGCGAGTGCCCGGCCCGGACTCGGCGGCGGCGTCTGTCAAGGCTGTCTCCAGCCACTGCCGGCCTTCAGTGGCATGACCGCGCGAGTACCAGAAACGCCACAAGCCGCCCGCCAGGCGCAGCGCGATTTCGCGCTCGGCCTGCTGCCCGGCCCAGCGCAGCGCGGCGCGCAGGTTATCGTGCTCGCGTTCCAGCCGAGCTAGCCACAGGTTTTCGTCGGCGCCCAGCAGTTCGGGCTCCGCCCGCTCGGCATAGGCGAGAAAGTATTCCGCCTGCCGCCGCGCGGTGGCGGCCAGCTCACCGGCCGCCTCGAGTTGGCCGTGAGCATAGTGCCGCAGCACTTCGTGCAGCTCGAAGCGCTCATCGGCCAGCGGGCGCAGCAGCGACTTATCAGCCAGGCTCAACAGCAGCGGACCCTCGGCGCTGGCAACAGGCGCGGCGGCCTCAGCCTGGAATCCGCCGCGGAAAACACTCAATTGGCGAAACGCGGCCTGTTCGCT
>JAYUUW010000650.1:0-2814 GCA_043754665.1 Anaerolineales bacterium
GTGGCGGTGGTGATGCCGAGCGCCATCACCGACATGGCCTTTAGCCAGTCGATGTATGACGCCCTGAAGGCCGTGCAGACCGAAATGGGCGGCGCCGGCGCGATGGAGATTGCGTACTCAGAAGGCATGTTCAACGTGCCCGATGCCGCCGCCGCCATCCGCGACTACGCGACCCAGGGCTTCGACCTGGTGATCGCGCACGGCTCGCAGTACGGCGCGTCCATTCAAGAAATTGCGCCCGACTTCCCGAACACCAGCTTTGCCTGGGGCACCAACGTCGACACGTTCGGGCTGCCGAATGTGTTTGCCTACACCGCCGCCGCCGAAGAGGGCGGCTATGTGAACGGCGTGATGGCCGCGCTGCTCACCAACAGCAGCATCATTGGCGTGACCGGCCCGGTGGAAGTGGGTGACGCCAAGACCTACATCCAGGGCTTCATCGCCGGGGTGCTGGCGACTGATCCGGCGGTGGTGGTCAACAGCACCTGGACCGGCTCGTTCTCGGACGTGGCGCTGATGACCGAAGCCGCCAATACGCACATCGCCGCGGGCGCCGACATCCTGACTGGGTCGTCGCAGTCGGTGGTGGGCTCGATCGGCGCGGCGCAGAGCGCGGGCGATGTGCTGTGGTTCGGCACGCAGGCCGACCAGCAGTCGCTGGCGCCCAAGCTCGTGGCGGCCAGCCAGTTGTATGACTGGGTGGGCATCGTGAAAGACATGATCGCCAAGCACAAGGCCGGCACGCTGGGCGGCGAGGCGTTCACGCTGCGGCTCTCGAACGACGGGCTGAAGATCGTCTACGGCGCGGGCTACACCCTGCCGGCCGAGGTGAAGACCGCCGCCGACGCCGCCATTGCGGGCATCAAGGCGGGGAGCATCAAGCCGCTGCCCTAGCGGCCGACGCAGATACGCAAGTGGGCAGCCGGCGGACCTAAACGCCGGCTGCCCTTGTGACGGGGCCAAGCCCCAGAAGGAAGGCCGCGACCATGAAGCCGGCGTCAGCGCCCACTGCCAGCGCCCCCCAGCGCGTGCCGCTGGAGCACCTGGAAATGCGTGGGATCGTTAAGCGCTTTCCGGGCGTGCTGGCGAATGCCGGCGTGGATTTTGACGTGCGGGCGGGTGAGATTCACGCCTTGCTGGGCGAGAACGGCGCCGGCAAGAGCACGTTGATGCGGCAGTTGTACGGGCTGTATCAGCCGGACGACGGCCAGATTGTGATCGACGGCCGGCCGCAGAGCTTTCATTCGCCGGCCGACGCCATTAAGGCCGGCATCGGCATGATCCACCAGCACTTCATGCTGGTGCCGACGCTGACCGTGGCCGAGAACGTGGCGCTGGGCCTGCGCTCGACGCGCGCCCCCCGGCTGGACCTGGATTTGGTGGCGGCGCGCATTCACACGCTGGCGCAGGCCTATGGCCTGAAGGTGGACCCGGACAGCTACGTGTGGCAGTTGGCGGTGGGCGAGCAGCAGCGGGTGGAAATCCTCAAGGCGCTGTATCGCGGCGCGAGCCTGATCATTCTGGACGAGCCGACGGCGGTGCTGACGCCGCAGGAAGTGGACGAGTTCTTTGTCACGCTGCGGCGCATGGCGAGCGAGGGCCACGCGCTAATTTTTATTTCGCACAAGCTGCACGAGGTGCAGGCCATCAGCCACCGGGTGACGGTGCTGCGCGACGGCCGGCTGGTGGGCCAACGCGCGACGGGCGCGGTGACGCGCACCGAACTGGCGCAACTGATGGTGGGCCGCGAGGTCAGCCCGCTGAGGGCCGAGCCGCGCGCGCCCGGCCCGGTGCGGCTGAAGATGGTGGACCTGCACGCGCAAGGCGACCGCAGCCGCGAGGTATTGCGCGGCGTGAGCTTGGAGGTGCGCGGCGGCGAGATTGTGGGCCTGGCGGGCGTGTCGGGCAACGGCCAGCGCGAGTTGGCGCAATGCCTGGCGGGGCTGCGGCGGCTGACGAGCGGCCAGGTGCTGCTCGACGGCCGCGACGTGACGCACGCTAACCCGCGCGGGCGGCTGGCGGCCGGGCAGGCTTACATCCCGGAAGAGCGGATGCGCGACGGCAGCATTCGCGAGTTCAGCGTGCTGGAGAATTTGTTCCTGCACGACCACACGGCGCGGGCCTTTACGCGCGGGCCGTTCCTCAATTTCAAGGCCATGGCCGCGCACGCCACCGAGCTGGTGGCGCGTTTTAACGTGAAGACGCCGGCGCTCGAAACGCCGCTGCGGAATTTGTCGGGCGGCAACATTCAGAAGCTGATCATGGCGCGCGAGCTGTCGCGGCGGCCGAAGGTTTTGATTGCGGCGCAGCCCACGCGCGGGGTCGACATCGGCGCGACCGAGTACATTCACCAATGCCTGCTGGAGCAGCGCGGGCTGGGCACGGCCATCCTGCTGATTTCGGAAGACCTGGATGAGATTCAGTCGCTCTCGGACCGCATTGCGGTGATGTATGAGGGGCAGATCATTGGATTGTTCAACCGGGGCGAGGCGACCCCGGAAGCCTTGGGCCTGCGCATGGCCGGGGTGCACGAAGGCCAGGCGTAAGCGGGGGCGGAAGTCTGAGGCTTGGACATGGAGACTTGGCATTGGCTGCCGTTTGTGGCGACGCTGGTGACGGTGGGGTTCGCGGCCGCGGTGTTCCGCCGCTATGCGGAGCGCCGCCGCCCGCAGTTGTTGTGGTGGGGCCTGGGTCTGGCGCTGTTTGCGCTGGGCACGTTCACCGAAGCCTACCTGGCGCTGGGCTGGAGCGCAGCGTTGTAAAAGACGTTGCGGCCAATAATCCCGAATGCACCTGGAAAGCGTAGCGGGGGAA
>JAYUUW010000651.1:0-4590 GCA_043754665.1 Anaerolineales bacterium
CAGGACGAAACGCTGTGGCTGCGGGCCTCCACGGGGCTGGCGCGCCAGGCCTTGGGGCAAACGGGGCTAAAGATCGGCGAGGGGCTAACGGGCTGGGCGGCGCAGCACGGCGAGCCGGTGGCGGCGCGCGACGCCCAAGCCGACCCGCGCTTCAAGCTGCTGCCGCAGACCCGCGAAGGCAGCCTGCGCTCGCTGCTGGCCATGCCGCTGATGAACCGGGGCCGCGTCATCGGCGCCATGAACATCCAGACGCGCGAGGCGCACGAGTTCACGGCCGAAGAAATCGAGCTGGCCGCGCTGATCAGCGACCTGGCGGCGGGGGCCATTGACCGGGCGCTGCTGTACGACCACATGAACCGCCAAATTGGCGAATTGACCACGCTGGCCAAAGTCAGCGAGACGGTAACCTCGCCGATCTATTTGGACGAGATGCTCGATCTGGTGGTAGAGATGGCGGCCAAGGTGATGGGCGCGCCGGTGTGCGCGCTGCGGCTGATCGACGGCACCGGCACCCAGCTCGTGCAGCGGTCGGTCAAGGCCACGGGCGTCAACTTCCACGAACGGCCGCCGCTGAAAATCGGCCAGGGGGTCACGGGCCGGGCCGTGTCAGAGCGGCGGCCGGTGATGGTGCTCGACATCCGCGAAGACCCCACCTACCCCTTCCAGGCGTATGCGGTGGAAGAGGGCCTGGTGTCGATGCTGTCGGTGCCGCTGACGGTGCGTGAACGGGTGATCGGTACGCTGAACTGCTATACGCTCGAGCCGCACCAGTTCGGCGAGGCCGAGGTGGCGCTGTTCTCCACGCTGGCCAACCAAACGGCCCTGGCGATTGAGAACGCGCAATTGGTGACCAACGCCGCCGTGGTGCGCGAGATGCACCACCGGATTAAGAACAACCTGCAAACGGTGGCGATGCTGCTGCGGATGCAGGCGGCCGACGAGTCGGCGCTGACGGTGCAAGACGTGCTGCACATCAGCGTCAACCGCATTCTGAGCATCGCGGCGGTGCATGAGGTACTGGCGCAGGAGGGGTTCCGGCTGGTCAACGTGAAAGACGTGACCGAGCGGATTGTGGCGATTGTGTCACAAAATATGCTGCGGCCCGATCTAGTAACGGAGATCGACGTGGCGGGGGAGCCGGTGATCTTGCCGTCGCGGGCGGCGACTTCGATGGCGCTGGTGATAAACGAACTGCTGCAAAACGCGCTGGAGCACGCCTTTGTGGGGCGCACCCACGGCAGCGTGCACATTACCCTGGGGCAGGCACGGCACGAGCTGGTGGTGACCGTGAGCGACAACGGCGTGGGCTTGCCGACGGGGAAGCCGTCGAGCCTGGGATTGGAAATCGTTGAGACGCTGGTGCGCGACGACATGCACGGGCGGCTGACCTTCCATAGCACAAGCGACGGCACGCAAGTGGTGGTGCGCGTGCCGTATGACATCGAGGCGGAGTAGAGCGAGCAATGAAACGGCTAAAAATTCTGGTGGCCGACGACGAGGCCATCATTCGCATGGGGCTGCGCACGATGCTGACGGCCCTGGGGCATGAGGCGGTGCTGGCGGCCAACGGGCGCGACGCGCTGCAAATGGCGCGCACCACCCGGCCCGACCTGGCGCTGCTCGACATTCAGATGCCGTTGACCGATGGGCTGGAAGCGGCCAAGGTGCTGGCGCGCAAGCAGCCGATGCCGATTATTATCCTGACGGCGTTCAGCCAGAGCGACCTGCTGGAGACGGCGGCGCAACTGCCGATCCAGGGTTATTTGGTGAAGCCGGTGAACGAGCGCGACCTGGCGGCGGCGATTGAAGTGGCCGTGGCGCGGTTTGAGGAAGCCCAGGCGGCGGCGCGGCAGATTGCCGAGCTGCGCGAGAGCCTGGAGACGCGCAAGACCATCGACCGCGCCAAGGGCCGGCTGATGGAAGGCGGGCTGACCGAGAACGACGCTTACCTGGCGCTGCAACAGCAGGCGCGCGATAACCGCATTAGCCTGCGGCAAGCGGCCGAGGCGGTGTTGGCCGGGCCGGGGCCAAAAATTGGGGCTTGATTCGTTTTACGGGTTTGTGTTATAGTTCACACGTCGTTGGGGTTTACAACGATTAATTAGATATTGACCCGGCCACGACGCCGATCAGCGCTCACGAGAGTTGCGCTGCTCGGCGTTTTTTGTTATCCCGCACCAGGGAGTTACACCGCTCATGCTCACGACCGCCTTCGCCGGCATCTTGATGGCCATCTCGCTCAGCGCCCCACCCGGCCCGGTGACCATGGAGACGCTGCGGCGGGGCATGCGGCCCGGCGTGGCGGGCGGGTTCCGGCCGGCGCTGTATGTGCAGCTGGGCTCGGTGATCGGCGACATGATGTGGTGCCTGCTGGCGCTGGCCGGGCTGGCGCCGCTGGTGCAGGTGGAATGGGTGCGCGGGCTGCTGTCGGTGGCGGGCGTGGCCGTGCTGCTGTACCTGGGCGCTACCGGCATCCGCGACGCCCTAAAGAGTAAAGGCGTCACCGTCGACTTGCACGCGGCGCCGGATCAGAAGCGCGGGGCCTTTCGCAGCGGGATGGCGATTTCTATGGCTAACCCGATGGCGGTGGCCTATTGGGTGTCGTTTGGCGGCGCGCTGGTGGCCGCCGGTGTGGCCGGGACCACCGTGCCGCAGACGGCGGCTTTCTTGGCCGGGTACGTGGGCGGGACGCTGGTGTGGTGTTTTGTGATGGCCCTGGTGGTGCGGTGGAGCCAGGTGGTGCTGAAGCCGGCCGTTTTTCGCTGGGTGACGTTAGCGTGCAGCGCGGCCCTACTGGTGTTCGGAGTGGGGCTGGCCTGGCGCATGTTTGAACCGCTCTTCATTTAGATTTTTTGGGCGGGCGTTCGGTAACAATTAGATCGTGTGGCAGGCCGCGCAGCCTGGCTCCCATGACATGCCGTGGGGGTGCTAGGTTTCGTTGCGTTCGGAACACCGCTCACGGAGGAGCACGCTATGAGCAGCACTGACAGCAAGACTTTGACCTCAGCCAAGGAAGTGATCGACTTCGCCAAGAAGGCGGGGCTGAAGATCGTGGACTTCAAGTTTGTGGACCTGCCGGGCACCTGGCAGCATTTCAGCGCCACGATTGAAGAACTGTCGGAAGAGGTCTTCAGCGAAGGCATCGGCTTCGACGGGTCGAGCATCCGCGGGTTCCAGGCCATTCACGAGAGCGACATGCTCTTGTTCCCGGACCCGAGCACGGCGATTGTGGACCCGGTGTGCAGCGTGCCGACGCTGAGCCTGACCTGCAATGTGTTTGACCCGCTGACGCACGACCCCTACAGCCGCGACCCGCGCTACATCGCGCAAAAGGCCGAGGCCTATTTGAAGAGCACCGGCATCGCCGACACCTCCTATTGGGGGCCGGAAGCCGAGTTCTTCATCTTCGACAACATCAGCTTCGAGCAGAATCAATACAGCGCCTTCTACGCGATTGACTCGGACGAAGGCATTTGGAACAGCGGCGCGCGGGGCGATAAGCCCAACCTCGGCCACCGCCCGCGCTGGAAGGAAGGCTACTTCCCGGTGGCGCCGGCTGACCAACTGCAAGACTTCCGGTCGGAAGTGGTGCTGAAGCTGCGCGATGCCGGCGTGCCGGTCGAAGTGCATCATCACGAAGTGGCGACGGCCGGCCAGTGCGAGATCGACATGCGCTTTGGCGGCCTGGTGAGCATGGCCGACAATTTGATGACGTATAAGTACATCATCAAGAATTTTGCCCGCTCGTACGGCAAGACGGCGACCTTCATGCCGAAGCCGCTGTGGGGCGACAACGGCTCGGGCATGCACGTGCACCAGTCGCTGTGGAAAGACGGCAAGACCCTGATGGCCGACAAGGAAGGCTATGCCGGGTTGAGCCAGCTCTCGAAGTACTACATCGGCGGCCTGCTGAAGCACGCCCCGGCCCTGCTGGCGCTGGTGGCCCCGACGGTGAATTCGTATCACCGGCTGGTGCCGGGCTTCGAAGCCCCGGTGAACCTGGTGTACTCGCGCCGCAACCGCTCGGCGGCGGTGCGCATCCCGATGTACAGCGACAACCCGAAGGCCAAGCGCATCGAGTTTCGCTGCCCTGACCCGTCCTGCAACCCGTACCTGGCCTTCGCGGCCATGCTGCTGGCCGGCCTGGACGGCATTCAGAACAAGATCGATCCGGGCGATCCGGCGGACTACGATCTGTTCGAAGCCAGCCACAACGGGCATGGCAAGCCGAAGCAGGTACCCGGCTCGCTGCCGGAAGCCCTGGCGGCGCTGGAAGCTGACAGCGCCTTCTTGCTGGAGGGCGGCGTGTTCACCAAGGATGTGCTGGAGACGTGGGTGGACTACAAGCGGTCGAAGGAAATCGACCCGATGCGCCTGCGCCCGCATCCGTACGAGTTCTACCTGTACTACGACGCCTAAAGCGCCCGGGCGCTGGGCAAAATGCAATTGAACAGGGCCGAGGCCAACGCTTCGGCCCTGTTGTTTGTAGCACAACGGATCGCTGCGCGTAGCGGATGTAACCGATGCGGCCGTGTGGGATGAGGCGCTCTCGACGGCCGGCACAATCGTTTTACAAGGAGTACGCCAGGC
>JAYUUW010000652.1:0-3348 GCA_043754665.1 Anaerolineales bacterium
ACCCTGGCGTTTGCGGTGCTGCTGGTGCTGGCGCGCCAGGCAGATTATTTCCCGATTGACCTGCGCATCACGCTGGCGGTGCAGCAGTTCGACGCGGGCTGGTTCAACACGCTGATGGCGGCGGTGAGCTATCCGGGCTACGCGCCGCAGGCCTGGGTGATCGCGGCCGTGATCGTCGTGCTGCTCTTCGCGGTGGGACTGCGCTGGGAAGCGGTGATGGCGGCGGCGGCCGGCGGCGGTGCGGCCGGGCTGGGGGCGCTGGTGAAGCTGGCCGTGCACCGCCCCCGACCGGGGGTCAACCTGGTGCAAGTGGCCGTGCAGCTCGATAGTTACAGCTTCCCGAGCGGGCATGTGATTTTGTACACGGCGTTTATTGGCTTCCTGGTGTTCTTGACCTACACATTGTTCAAGCCGTCGGCGGCGCGGGCAGGCTTGCTGGCGGCGCTGGCCGCCCTGGTGGGGCTGGTGGGCGTGTCGCGCATTTACCTGGGCAACCACTGGGCCAGCGATGTAACCGGGGCCTACTTGCTAGGCAGCCTGTGGCTGGCGGCGTGTGTGAGCGTCTATCGCTGGGGCAAACCGCGCTTCTTTGCGCGCCAGCCGCTGGCGGCGGTCGGGTGAAGAGTGGCGGGCGTAGCGAAGGGCGGACTGGGTCTCAGTATGCCGGCCAATCGTACCGAACGGAAATGACCGTTACCATAGGATCGGCGTCACTGGGATAAATCGCCACTCCAACACCGGGGGCAAACGGCGGACTAGCCGCAAGCGATGCCAACACGCCCAATGGTGAGTAGTCGGAACGCCCATTCACATAGTACGGGTTGGGTAACCAGACGTCATCCACCTTCCGAAAGCCTGGCATGCGCTCATTCATGTAGGCCATCACTTGCTCCACACTATCGGTCGTGTGGTACTTGGTTTCTTCCCACATGGCGTCGGGGCCACCACTCCTCCAATGGCTCACCTGGGTACTACCAGGATACACTGGAACCCCAAACCTCTTGGCTAAGGCCTCGCTTGGCCCCAAGCTCATGGCTGCTGGCCCACAGCACAAACAGCACGCCAGGCTCAGAACGGTAGCGGCGATGGCGAGTGGACGGCTTGAGACGGGCTTATCGCCCCAGGACTTTCTGTGTTGGGTTGCCATTTAGCTAGATTCCGTTTTCCATACAACTTGGAGCCGTCCCAACCGGCAGGGCTCAGGGCGTGGGCGTCAAATCGAAATGAACAATATGCCTCAAAGTGGCTAACATGCGCTCAGCGGCGGCGGGCGTTGCTCAGAAACAAAACTCGTGTGATAGCGAGCGGCGGCCGTTCTCGCGAACGGCCCTACGGTGCTAGCAGTCGGGTCGGGGTCGAGCGCGTTTCTGCTGTGGGGGCTGGCGCGCAGTGCCATAGTCTCTTCGAAATGACCTCGCAGATCATTGTCATTCCGAACCCGCCTCAGGCCGCTAGTCAACTCGCTGTCTCGGCGCGGGTGAGGAATCCCACCTTGCAGCAGCCTTGATCGACCGCTTCACCTCTGGCATCATTGCCTCAATAAGCACACACAAGGTCTGCTGAATGCCTAGCTTAGGAGCAAGCCTGGCCTTAGTCAATACGCGGCTAAGGCCCGGTTGCCCTACCAGCCCCCTACCCCTTAAACGCAATCCGCCCCACCCGCGCCATCGTTATGAACGACGGCGTGGATGGGGCGGACGATTAGCGCCGAAGCGCCTAACTTAGGCCTTGATGAAGCTCGGCAGGATCACCGGGCGCGACTGCGTCTCGCGATAGAAGAAGTTCTGCAGCGTCTCGCGGATGGCGTCGTGGGCCACGACCTTGCCGCGCGGAAACTGCTGCTTGAGCGCGCGGACCGCCGCTTGCAGCAGGTCGGCCGAGCCGCCGTCGGCCACAAAGCCGCGACTGATGATTTCCGGCTCGCCGGCCAGCTTGTGGCGGGCGTCCACCGGGATCAGGGCGACGATGAAGCCGTCCTGCGACAGGCGCTGGCGGTCGCGCATGACGATGGCCCCCACCTCGCCCACCAGGTGGCCGTCCACCAGCACATCGGCGGCGGCCACGGGCTGCTCCAACCAGGCTTTCTGGCCGTCGGTGGCCCAGGCCGCGCCATTGGTCAGCACAAACACGTGGTCGGGCGCCAGGCCGGCGGCTTCGGCCATGCGGGCATGCAGGTGCTGGTGGCGGGTCTCGCCGTGCACCGGCAGCAAGAACTTGGGCTTCACCGCCTTGAGCATGTCCTGCATCTCATCGCGGCTGCCGTGGCCGGAGACGTGCACCGGAGCCAGCCGGCCGTAGATGACGTTCGCGCCGAGCGCGAACAGCTTGTTCAGCATCCGGCCCACTTCCACCTCATTGCCGGGGATCGTGCCGCCGGAGATGATGATGGTGTCGCCCGGCTTCACGGTCACCTGCCGGTGCTCGCCCTGTGCCATGCGGTTGAGGGCCGAGGTCGGCTCCCCCTGCGAGCCAGTCGCCAGCATGACCAACTTGCGGTCGGGCACGTGGGCGTCGGCCCCGACCAGCAGGCCGTCAGGGATTTGCATGTAGCCAAGCTGCCGCGCCAGCGCGACGTTCGTTTCCAGGCTGCGGCCGGTGAGGGCCACCTGGCGGCCGTGCTTACGCGCCAGCAGCATGATGCTTTGCAGGCGGTCGAGCACTGAGGCAAAGGTCGCGATGATGATGCGGCCCTTGGTCTCAGCAAACAGCCGGTCGAGTTCGGCCGTCACCGTTTGCTCGGTGGGCGTCCGGCCGGGCCGGTCGGCGTTGGTGCTATCGGCCAGCAGCGCCAGCACGCCCTTGGGCGTGAGGCGGCGCAGGCGCTCGAGATCGGTAATGCGGCCATTGGCGGGCGTGGGGTCGAGCTTGTAGTCGCCGGTGTGCACCACCGCGCCGGCGGGCGTGTCGATCACCAGACCGACCGAGCCGGGGATGGAGTGGGCCACCGGGAACAAGCTGACCTTGAACTCGCCCAGCCGCACGCTGGCCTTCTCGTCCACCACGTTCAACTGCGCGTGATGGAGGACGTTGGCCTCCTGCAATTGGCGCTTGACCAAGCCAATGGTCAAGGGCGTGCCGTAGATGGTGGCCTTCACCTGGCGCAGCAGGTAGGGCAGCGCGCCGATGTGGTCCATGTGGCCGTGCGTCAGCACGATGCCGCGCAGGCGGTCTTGGTTTTTGATGACGTAGTCGAACGACGGCAAGACCAGGTCAATGCCGTACATATCGCTGTCGGGGAACATCACCCCGCAGTCGACGACGATCATATCGCGGCCATACTCAAGAACGGTCATGTTCTTGCCGATTTCCCCCAGGCCGCCCAGGGGAATAATGCGTAACTTCTGCTTC
>JAYUUW010000653.1:0-13346 GCA_043754665.1 Anaerolineales bacterium
GGGGCGGCGGCGCGCCGCGCTGGTGGGGCTGCGTGTCGTCGAGGGCCGGGCCGGGGGGCACGGTCGGCGGCGGCTCCGGCTGGGGGCGGCGCGCGCCGCCGGGCTGGGTGTCCTCGGGGCTGGTCATATCAGATGAGCATATCAGGTCCAAAGGAAAGGGGCAACAGCGCCGCCACGGTGGTGCGGGTGACGATCTGCCCCGCGCCGTCCACAATCAGCACTTGGGCCGCCACGCCAAACTCTGAGAGCACCTGGCGGCAGGCGCCGCAGGGCGCGCCGGCGTTCTCGGTGGCCACCGCAATGGCGACAAACTCACGGTCGCCCTCCGACACGGCTTTGACCGCGGCCGTGCGCTCGGCGCAGATCGAGTCGCCGTAGGCGGCGTTCTCCACGTTCACGCCGTCGTAAATCTTGCCGGAGGCGGTGAGCAGGGCCGCGCCCACCAGGTAGTGCGAATAGGGGGCGTAGGCCCACTGGCGAGCCTGCGCGGCGCGCTGGGCCAGGTCGAACTCTTGCGCGGGCGTGAGCGGCTGGCGCTGTGAGAGGGGCGGGTGCTCAGTCGGCATCGTGCGGTTCTCCCGAGGGGCCGTGGCCGTTGCCGGCGCGGCGCGTTTCGGCGGCGGTGGGCGGCGGCGGGGCGTCGAGCGCCTGGCGCAGGGCACGCACCTTGCGGATGCGGCGGCCGGCCACGCTGAGCACCTCGAACTCCACCTTGAGGCCGCTGACCTTTTCGCCGGGCGTGGGCACATGGCCGAGCTGGCTGTAGATGAAGCCGCCGAGCGAGTCGCTCTCGCCGCTGGGCAGGTCAAGCTGGATCAATTCGTTGACCTCATCCAGGTCGATGCGGGCGTCGAAGATGTACTCGGTGTCGTTAATGCGCTCGAACAGCGACTCTTCGTTCACGTCGTATTCGTCGCGGATCTCACCGACGATCTCTTCCACAATGTCTTCGAGCGTGACGATGCCGGCCGTGCCGCCGTACTCATCGACCACCACCGCCAGGTGAATGCGCTTGGCCTGCAGCTCGGCCAGCAGCTCATCGACCTTCTTGGTTTCGGGCACAAAGTAGGCCGGGCGCAGCAGGGCGCGCAGGCCGGCCAACTGGTCGCCGTCGCGCCAGGCGCGCAGCAGGTCTTTGGCGTACAGCAGGCCCGCAATGTTGTCGATGTTGTCTTGGTAAACGGGGATGCGGCTGTGCCCGCGCGAGAGGGCCGCCTCGACCGCCTCCGGCAGCGGCGTGGTCACATCCAGCGCCAGCATGTCGATGCGCGGCACCATGATCTCGCGGGCAATGGTGTCGCCGATGGCGAAGATGGAGTAGATCATCTCCTTCTCCTCCACTTCGAGCACCCCGCCCTCTTCGCCGGCATCCACCAGGGTCTTGATTTCTTCCTCGGTGACGAACGGCACCTGCCGCCCGGCAATCGGCTGGGTGATGCGGCCGGAGAGGAAGAGCATCAGCCGCACCAGCGGGCCGAGGACCCATTCCAGCGCGGCCACCATGGGCGCGAAGAAGATGGCCCACTGATCGGGCGAACGCATGACCCAGGCCTCGGGCAGCAGTTCGCCCAGGGTGACCACCAGCAGCGCGGCCAGCAGCAGGATGAGCAGCAGCGCCACCGGGCCGGCCTGCCCGCCCAGCCAGGTCCAGCGCGCCAGCAGCACTTGCAGGCTCGGCTCGAGCAGCACGGCCAGCAGGCCGGCCGCCAAGAAGCGCGAGGCGCTCTGCACCAGGCGCACGGTGGCAATCAGCGGCGTGGCGTCTTCGGCCACCCGCAGCGCGCGGGCCGCGCCGCCCGAACCGGCGTCGGCCAAGTGGCGCAGGCGGCTGCGCGAAGCGCCCACCAGGGCCGCGCGGGCCGAAGCTAACAGACTATTGAACAGCAGCAGGACAGCCAGAATCACGTAACCCAAAGTCATCGCCGACACTTACGCTCCCACGCTTACTTAAGTTTCCGAATGGCCCGCGCCGGCATGCCCACCGCCAGCGTGTCGGGCGCGACATCTTTGGTCACCACCGCGCCTGCGCCGGTGCGCGCCCCCGCGCCGATGGTCACCGGGGCCACCAGCAGCGTGTCGCTGCCGATGAACGCGCCCGCGCCGATGACGGTGGGGTTCTTCTGCACACCGTCGAAGTTGCAGGTGATGGTGCCCGCGCCGATGTTCACGTCGTCGGCAATGGTGGCATCGCCGATGTAGCTGAAGTGGCCCATCTTAACGCCGGGGCCGAGGGTGGAGTTCTTGATCTCGCCGAAGTTGCCCATGTGCACGCCGCGCTCCAAGCGAGCGCCTTGGCGCAGGTGGGCGAACGGCCCCACGCGCACCTCATCGGCCAGGGTGGCGCCTTCGAGCACCGAGCACTCAATCTCACAGCGGTCGCCGATGACGGTGTCGCGCACGATGGTGTTGGGGCCGAGCACGCAGCCCGCGCCAATGGAGGTAGTGCCCTGCAAATGGGTGTTGGGCAGCACGACGGTATCAGCCCCGAGCGTGACGCCCGGCTCAATGTAGGTGGTGGCCGGGTCGAGCAGCGTCACACCGGCCAACTGCCAGTGCGCATTCACGCGGCGGCGCAGGGCGGCCTCAGCTTCGGCCAACTGCCCGCGGGTGTTGATGCCGATGGCCTCGGCCGCGTCGGGCGTGGTGACCACGGCCACCCGCTCGCCGGCGGCCACGGCCAGCCCCACCAGGTCGGTGAGGTAATACTCGCCCTTGGGCGAGAGCGGCAGACGCGGCAGGTTGGCCCACAGCCAGTCGGCCCGGAAGCAGTACGCGCCCACGTTGACCTCGGTGAGGGCGTATTGCTCGGGCGTGGCCTGGGCCACCTCCACCACGGCGGCCAGTTCGCCGCTGGCGTTGCGCACCACGCGGCCGAAGTCGCGCAGGTCAGGTGCGACTACGCTCAGCAGCGTGAACGGGCCGGGGTTGGCGCGCTGGGTCGTGATGAGGGCCTCCAGCGTGGCGACCGTAATCAGCGGCATGTCGGCATAGGTGACCAGCACCAGGCCGCTCACGTCCTGCAGCGCGGCGGCAGCCTGCGCGGCGGCGTGGCCGGTGCCAAGCTGCTCGGCCTGCTCCACGTAGGTGACGGCCGCCCCCAGCGCGGCGCGCACGGCCTCGGCCCCGTGGCCGACGACCAGCACCGGCGGCCGGCTGGTGACGGCGGCGGCGGCGGCCACGGCATAGGTGACCAGCGGCCGCCCGCCCAGCGGGTGCAGCACCTTGGGCAGGGCCGACTTAAGGCGCGTGCCGAGGCCGGCCGCCAGGATGACGGCGCGGAGGCCGCCGGTCGGAGTGTTAGACATCAGGGTAACCCTCGCTTAACGGGCGCAGCCAGCGGCCGGCGCGCGGCCCCCGGCAATGACCTTAGCCAGTTGGTGGAGAAGCTGGGGAGAAGTGGCAGGGTGGGTCCGATACGGGGTATCGGGCGCCTAAGGGGGGGTTCGTCTAAATTAGCAGGCATACGCGCAGAACACACGCCAACCGCTTGGCAGCGGTTTATCGAACAGGCTGGGGCGCCTGGACTTGAACCAGGATTCACGGATCCAAAGTCCGCCGTGCTGCCAATTGCACCACGCCCCAGGGTTGTGACAACGGGGGGAATTATAGCATATCGGCTTGGAGCCGAAGGGACTCGGGGGTGCTCTGCAAGGGGACTTGGGGAAAGGGTCTGAAGGGATTAAAGCGTTGGGCGGGGGACTCAAGGGACTCAGGGGACTCGGGGGTGCTCTGCCGCGGGGAGGCGGGGAAAGGGTCTAAAGCGTTGGGCGGCGGGCCGGGAGCGGCACGGGCGGAGCGTGGGTAGCGGGTAAGCGAGGCTTCTGCGAGCAGCCAGCCCGGCTTACGGCTTCTTCTTGGCTTGGTTGAGCAGGCCGAGTTCGATGGCTTGCTCGAAGGAAAGCGTGTCGGGGCGCAGGCTGCCCATCTCGCCGTTGTCCGCGTCTTTCCAGAAGTTGGAGGCGGCGTCGCTGGTGACGGCCTTGGCCGTTTCTTCGAGGTGCTGCAATTCGGCGGCGGTGAGGGCCGGCGCGGGCGGACGGGACGTGGGGGCCGGGTTCGACAGGGGCACCGTGTCGGTGGATCGCCGGCGCAGGGTGGCTGTCGCCGCCGGCGGAGGGGCCACCATGCGTGGATTCTGCGCGATAGCGGGCGTAACAGACGGCGCGGCCAGCGGCGGCAGACCGGCGGGCGCGTTGGCGGCCAGCAGCGGCAGCAACGTGTCGGCGCACTGCCGGCCGTAGCGCATCACCGGCCCCATTTGGGTCGAGCCGCGCTCGCCTTCAAAGAAGATCAGCAGCGCGTGGCCCGCGCCCACCCCGGCGGCGTACATATCGTAGGCCTGGCCGTCCACATAGGTGAGGCTGTTCGGCCCTGGCCCGCCCAGCGCCGCGCTAATTTGGCCGGCGGCGGCAAAGGCGGCCAGCAGCGGGGCCAGCACCGTGTCGAGCGCCAGCGCGCTCAGGTCGCCGTCGCTGGCGACCAGGCGGGCGGTGGTATCCACCAGGCCCACGGCCATGGCGCCCAGGTCGCGGCGCAGGCGGGCCAGCAGCGGGGCCAGGCCGGGCGGGCCGGCGGCGGGTCCCTCCGCCTCGGCCTCGGGCGTGGCGGCCAGCCGCGCGGCCAGCGACTGCTGCACGCCGTTCAAAAAGTCGGCCAGGCTCAGCGGCTTGGCGAAGAACCTCGCGCCCAGCCCCACAATCTCGGCACGGGTGCGCTCGTCGGCGTAGGCGCTGATGACGATCATGGCGGCGTCGGTGCTGCCGCGCCGCAGCTTGTGGATCAGTTCCAGCCCGCTGATGCCGGGCAGCCGCAGGTCGGTGATGAGCAGGTCGATCTGGCCCCGGCGCATTTCAAGCTGGGCCTCTTCGGCCGAGGGCACGTCGAGGATCACAAAGCCGCGCCCGAGCGTCTCCAGCGCGGCGCGCAGCATGCGCGAGATGTCGCGTTGATCGTCAACGATGAGAATGCGCGGGGCGGCCATGCGGCAATTGTACAACAGACCCGCGCGGGGAGCGCCGGCGCGGGAGACGCTGCGCGAAAAGAAAGAGGAAAAGTGGGCGCTACTCGACGCGCCAGCAGGCCACAAAGTGGTCGGGGCTGACTTCGCGGAACACCGGCTCTTCGCGCGAACAGTGCTCCAGCGCCACCGGGCAGCGCGGGTGGAAGCGGCAGCCAGTGGGCGGGCGCAGCGGGCTGGGCACATCGCCCTTGAGGATGATGCGCTCGCGCTTGAGGTTCGGGTCGGGCACAGGGATGGCCGACATGAGCGCCTGGGTGTAGGGGTGCAGCGGGTTGCGGTAGAGCTCGTCGCGGTTGGCCAGCTCGACCATCTTGCCCAGGTACATCACCGCCACGCGGTCGGCAATGTGCTCGACCACGCTCAGGTTGTGGGCAATGAACAAATAGGTCAGGTCGAACTCGCTTTGCAGCTCATTGAGGATGTTGAGCACCTGGGCCTGGATGGAGACATCCAGCGCCGACACGGGCTCGTCGCAGACAATGAACTTGGGCCGCAGCGCCAGGGCGCGGGCAATGCCAATGCGCTGGCGCTGGCCGCCGGAGAACTCGTGCGGGTAGCGGCGGGCGTGATAGTCTTCCAGCCCGACCTTGCGCAGGGTCTGAATGACGACCTCGAAGCGTTCCTTGCGGTTGTGCATGCCGTGCACCAGCAGCCCCTCGCCGATGCTCTCGCCGACCGGCATGCGCGGGTCGAGCGACGAGAACGGGTCTTGGAAGATGATCTGCATGTTGCGGCGCAGGGCCTTCAGCTCGCGCGGGCTGGCCGTGAACACGTTCTGGCCCTCAAACAGCACCTCGCCCTTGGTGGCCGGGATCAGGCGCAGGAGCGTGCGGCCGACGGTGGTCTTGCCGCAGCCGGACTCGCCCACCAGGCCCAGCGTTTCGCCGCGCCGCACGTTGAAGCTCACATCTTCGACCGCCTGCACCCAGGCCACCACGCGCTGCAGCAAGCCGCCGCGCACCGGGAAGTACTTGACCAGATTCTTGACCTCGACCAGGTTCTCGCCGGCGGCGGCGGGTGCGTGGCCGGTGGTCGGCCGAGCAGCAGGGGCGGTAGCGATACGGTCAGTCACGGTTCGTCCTTTGGCTCAGGGGCCGAGGCCCGGTTATTTCTTGGTCAGCGAGATCAGCACCCGCACGGCGTTGTCGTCGCCCGGCACCGCCTGAATGGTGACCGAGATGTTGGCTTCCGGCCGCGAGCGCAGCAGCGTGGTCGAGCCGCCGAACGCGGCGTCGTTCTTGTTAATTTGCTCCCAGCCCTGCGCCGCCAGTTCCGTTTGATAGAACGTCACAGTCGACGCGTAGGTTTCGGGGGCCTTGTAGGCAATGTAGGTGTCGTCGGCCGTCACCGCCAGGTCGTAGGCGCTGGCCAGCACCGGCACGGTCTCGGGCACGCTCGGCCCGGCGGTGGGGCTGGGCGCGGCGACCACCTCACCACCATCGCCCGGGGCCGCGGTGGCGGCCGAACCGCCGGGGTCGCCGCCGGGGTTGGCCGGGTCCGCGGGGCCGCCGCACGCGGCTAAGCCCAGGCTTAACCCGCACCACAGCGCCAACCCCCACCGCGTCAGCCTGGCCACCGGCATGGACTGCTCCTTGAAAAACCCGCGCCTAGCTCGACACGGCCAGCGGCGCCACGTGGTTGTGTTCGGGATGGTGGTGATACAGCCAGCAGCGCACCTGATGTTCGGGCGACACCGGGCGCAGCTCGGGGTGCTTGTCTTCGCAGATGGTCAACTGGTACTGCACCCGCGACCGGCAGCGCGGCGCAAAGCGGCAGCCGATGGGCAAATTAATCAGGTTCGGCACCGAGCCGGGGATGACATCGAGCTTGTCTTTGATGACGCCCAGCACCGGGATCGAGCCGATGAGGCCCTGGGTGTAGGGGTGCTTGGGCTCGGCGAACAGGGTCTGCACATCGCTCTGCTCGACGATCTGCCCGGCATACATGACGGCCACGCGCTCGCACATTTCGGCCACCACGCCCAGGTCGTGCGTGATGAGGATGATGCTGGCCTGCATCTTCGAGCGAATCTCGCGCATCAGGTCCAAAATTTGGGCCTGGATGGTCACATCGAGCGCGGTAGTGGGCTCATCGGCGATCAGCAGCTCGGGCACGCAGGCCAGGGCCATGGCGATCATCACGCGCTGGGCCATACCGCCCGACAGCTCGTGCGGGAAGGCGTGGGCGCGGCGCTCGGCGTCGGGGATGCCGACCATCTTGAGCAATTCAATGGCGCGGGTCCAGCCGGCCTCGCGGCCGAGCGAGCGGTGAATATCGAGCACCTCGGCGATTTGGTCGCCGACTTTGAAGACCGGGTTGAGCGACGACTGCGGCTGCTGAAAGATCATCGAGACGCGGTTGCCGCGAATGTGCACCATCTCGCTCTCGGGCACTTTGAGCAGGTCTTGGCCGTCGAAGACAATTTCGCCTTCCAGAATTTTGCCGGGCACGCCCACCAGGCGCATGATTGAGAGCGAGGTGACGCTCTTGCCGCAGCCCGACTCGCCCACCAGCCCCATGACCTCGCCGCGCCGCACGGTGAAGTCGACGCCGTCGACGGCCTTGACCGTGCCATCTTCGGTGTAGAAGTAGGTCTTGAGATTGCGCACTTCCAGAATGTTGTCAGTCGGCGCCGAGGCCGGGTCCGCCACTGGGTCGCTCATGCGGGTCTTATTCAAGATAGCCTTCCTCGACTAGAGTTTCAGGCGCGGATCGAGCGCATCGCGCAGGCCGTCGCCGACGTAGTTGAACGCGAGCGAGGTCAAGAAAATGCACAGGCCCGGGTAAAAGGCCAGCCAGGGCTGCTGCCACATGCGTTCCTGCACGTTTTGCAGCATGTTGCCCCAGGTGGGCACCGGCGGCTGAATGCCAAAGCCCAGAAACGACAGGGCCGCTTCGAGCACAATGGTGCCGCCCAGCCCGAGCGTCAGGTCGACGATGACCGGGGCCATGGAGTTGGGGATCATGTGGCGGGTGATGATCTGCCAATCGCTCATGCCCAGCGCCTTGCAGGCCTGGGTGAAGTCTTGCTCGCGCAGGCTGAGCACCATGCCGCGCACCAGGCGGGTGGCGCCCATCCAGCCGAAGATAATTAATACAAACGAGATGATCAGCGCGTTCGACCACTCGCGCGGCAGGCCGGGCACAATGATGCCGCGCATCATGGCCGAGAAGAACAGCAGCAGCGGCAGCGTGGGCAGGGTGAGCATAAATTCCACGAAGCGCTGGATGACGGCGTCGATGGCGCCGCCGTAGTAGCCGGAGATAGCGCCGACGACCACGCCGACGATCTCAGACACGAAGTTGACGGTGAGGGTGATGAAGAGCGACAGGCGGGCGGCGAAGAGCAGGCGGCTGAACACATCGCGGCCCAGGTCGTCGAGGCCCAGTAGATGCTGGGAAGTGGGATCGCTGAATTGCGGCCCCAGGTTCTGCTTATAGGGGTCGTAGGGGGCCAGCCAGGGGGCAAAGATCGCCAGGCCCACAAACAGCACAATCAGCACCAGCCCGGCCACGGCCAGCTTGTGGCGCAGAAAACGGCGGGCCACCAGCACCAGCTGGCTTTCCTCCTGGGGCATGAGCAGGGTTTCGGGATGCAGGTCGCTAACGGCCATAAGTGCCTCTCCCCCGCCTAGCTAAACCGGATGCGCGGGTCAACCACAGTGTATAAGATGTCGCCCAGCAGGGTGGCGATGACGACCAGGATGGCGCTGATGAAGAGGAAGGCCATGGCCACCGGGTAGTCGTCGGCGGCCAGGGCAAACACGTAGAGGAAGCCCATGCCCTGCCAGTTGAAGACCGTTTCGGTGATGGTGGCCCCGCCGAAGATGCCGGGGAGTTGAAAGACGACGATGGTGATTAATGGAATTAAGGAGTTGCGCAGGGCGTGCTTGAGGATGACCACCCGCTCGATCAGGCCCTTGGCGCGGGCGGTGCGCACATAGTCTTGGCGCAGCACTTCGAGCATGCTGGCGCGCATGAAGCGGCTCCAGCCGGCCATATAGAGCAGCGAGAGCACCAGCGTGGGCAGGAAGGCGTGGATGGCAATATCCAGCCACGAGCCGGGGTCCACATTCAGCAGCGCTTCGAGGCTGCCCTTGAGCGGGGCGCGCACCAGGGTGACGTTGCCGGTGGGCAGGTACGGGAGGTTGAACAGCTTAAAGGCCGGCGATTGGTTGCCGCCGAACATGATGATCATGATCAGGCCGAACCAAAAGACGGGCATGGCGGTGCCGAAGAACGAGAAGGTGGTAAAGACGTAGTCGAGCCGGGAGTATTGTTTGACGGCCGAGTAGATGCCGATGGGGATGGCGATGAGGAGCGACAACAGGGTCGACGACACCATCAGGATCATGGTGTTGCGGATGCGCGAGTTGAGCACAAAGCTCACCGGCGAGCCGCGCGCCACGCTCCACGAGATGCCGAAGTCGCCGCGCAGCACGCCTAAGCCACAGTTCTCGGCTTTCTCGCGGCAGATGGGGCGCTGGAGGTCGGCGCGCCCAATGGCCCCGAGCCAATCTTCGCCGGTCAGCCAGGCCACATAGCCCCAGGCCGGGCCGCGGTGCAGCCCCAGGTACTCGGCGATGCGGTCAATATCCTGCTGGCTGAAGGCGGCTTTGCGGTCGGCGGCGCCGGCAAACTTGAGTTGATCGAGCGGGCCGCCGGGGGCCAGCCACAACAACAGGTAGATGGCGAACGACGAGAAGATGACCACGAACATCATCTGGACCAGCCGCCGAATCAAGTAGTTGGTCATGGCCTGGCTCCTGCCGAGTCTAGCGCGCGGGGGGGCCGCACCCGGCCCCCGTTTACTCAGAGGGGGCGCGGGTGCGCCCCCTCTGAGACTTGCAGACGGGAACTACTGGACCAGGTCGAAGTTCTCGACGTTCCAGAGCTCGGAGTTAGCCGTCGGGTCCATGATCACGCCCTCGACGTTCGGGCCGGTGACCAGGATCTTACCGCGCGAGAAGAGCGGCAGGGCCGGGATGTTGTCGGAGAAGATCTGCATGGCGATGCCGTGCTGATCCTTCTTCACCGTCGCGTCGAGGCTGTTCTGCGCCGTGGCGCAGGCCAGGTCGAACTCGGCATTGCTGAAGCCGGTGTCGTTGGAGGAGCCCCAGCCGTTCTCATCGTTCGGGATTTGGGTCGTGGTGTACAGGTTGCAGCCCGGCTCCACGCCGGTCAACCAGGCGAACTCGGCCAGATCGAACTGGCGGCCAAAGACGACGCCGTCCGGGCCGTCGGCGAAGAACTCGCCGCCCACCAGTTCGATGGTGGTCTCGATCATGCAGTTTTCCTTCAACTGCGCCTGCACCACTTGGGTGACCTTCTGGCGCAGCGGGTTGGTGCGGGTGCCGTGCACGATGGAGAACTTGACGCCGCCCTTGTCGAGGATGCCGTCGGCGTCGCTGTCGGTCCAGCCGGCCGCCGCCAGCAGCTCCAGGCCCTTGGCCGGGTCGAAGGCGTACTGGGTCATGCCCTCATCACCGGGGTAGAGCGGGTGATCGCTGGGCGAGTAGGCGTGCATGAGCACGCCGGCGCCATTGGTGGTGGCGTCGATGATGGCCGGGCGGTCGAGGCAGTAGGCAATCGCCTGCCGGATGTTCACGTCCGCGAAGATCGGGCTGCCGTCGTCGTTGGTGACGGTGCCGGCGAAGCCGGTGTAGCTATCGACCGGGAGGGTGTTGAAGTCGAGGTGCTCGAAGGTGGTGCCGGCCACGATCTGCGGCAGCATCAGGCCTTCGGCTTCGAACTGGCGGATGAGGGGCAGCGAGCCTTCAAAGGCGGCGTCTTGGGTGCCCAGGTCGCACTCGCCCGAGGCCAACTGCGCGATGAGCTGGTTGGTGTCAGGGACGAAGCGGAAGATCAGTTGGTCGAGCTTGGGCAGGCCTTCGGAGGCGCGGTAGTAGGTGGGGTTCTTGCTCAGGGTGATGTGATCACCCGCCACCCACTCATCGATCATGAAGGGGCCGAACGACAGCGGGTCGCGGTTGACGGTTTCGTCTTCCAGCATTTCGGCCGGGGTCATGGCGCCCAGCGTGTGGCGGGGCAGCGGGTTGATGACGCCGTCGAGGAAGTACGTGCCGGTGGTGTAACCGGGCAGGCTCACCCACGTCCAGGTCTTGTCGTCCGCGGCCGTGTACGAGGTGGTGCGCTCAATGGTGTACTTGCTGTTGGGCGAATCGGGCGATGAGGCGACTTCCCAGGCGAACAGGATGTCGTCGGTGGTCACGGGCTCGCCGTCTTCCCAGGTGATGCCGTCCACCAGGGTCCAGCTAACGGTCATTTGGGCGGCCATGGTGGTGGGGGTGGCCGCGAAGTCGACGACGCTGTTCGCGCCATCGGCGGTGGCCAGGGTGACGGTGGTGGTCGGTTCAATGGTGACCACCAGGTCGGTGGCCAGGTCGTAGACCGAGTCGCCGACGCCGACTTCGACATCCACGATGGAGGCATCGCCGTCATCGAGGCTGGGCAGCTTGGTCAGGCCCACGGGCTGGTAGCTGTAGCCGCGGGCGTCAACGCCCCAGTCGTAAACGGCTTCGAGCACGGCGGTCTTGACCAGCGCGGCTTCCGACAAGGTGTAGAGGGTCTGCGGCTCTTGCGCC
Organism: Anaerolineales bacterium; assembly: GCA_043754665.1. Taxonomy (GTDB): domain Bacteria; phylum Chloroflexota; class Anaerolineae; order Anaerolineales; family UBA6663; genus JADZEK01. The sequence continues at coordinate 11,626 of JAYUUW010000653.1, forward strand.
ATGCAGACGACCATGACCTTGGGTTGGGTGGGGGCAGTGGTGGGGACGGCCGTCACTTCCACGGGCACTTCGACGACCTGGGTTTGAATCACATCCACGACCTGCGTCTGGATGACAGCGACGGTAACGGGCACTTCAACCGATGGGCCCTGGCAGGCCGATAGGATGAGGCTGGCGAGCAAGGTGCCGGCCAACAACGCCCACTTGGTGCTTTTAAGCATTTCTCTCCTCCTCATAAGGATGCAAAGTGGTGCGAACGGGATGCAATTGTGCGGTCGGGGGCGTTAACGCGGGTGGGTCACCTCCTTTACAGTCGGCGTTTCTAAAAGCGAGGCGTTTGGCAGCCGCCCGCGTACGGGATACGCGGGTGACTGCCAAACGCTTCGGTCATGTGGCGCTGCGGCTCAAGCCCATTGGAACGCGATCAGGTTGACCTGAGACTAGCCGAGCGAAATATAGCATAGGGCCGGAAAACGAGTCAAGTGCGCCACGCGACAAATCGGGCCATTTTTACGAACATTTGGTCACAATTGGGTAATACGTTTAGGGCGGCCAATCTGGTGACATTACTCCGCAATGGGGGGGAAGGTTCAGAATGCGCCGGCTGAAGGCAAAGAGGCAAGGCGGGGGAGGGCAAAAGCGGCCAGGGACTCGGGGGTAAAACCAGGGCCGGACGATGCGTTATTGACGTTTGAGAAGGGGGGGTTGACACGCGGCCGGTTGGGCGCTTACGGGGCTTGCATTTCGTCCAGGCGGCGCTGGAGGTAGGCGCGCTCGGCGCGGTTACTGCACAGGGCCAGCGCGCGGGCGTAGGCGTCGGCGGCGGCGTCGCGCTGGCCGGTGCGCCGCAGCAGGTCGGCCCGCGCCGCGTGATAGGGGTAGAAACCATCGGCTTCGTCCGCCAGGCGCAGCAGCGCGGGCAGCCCGGCCGCCGGCCCCTGGGCCATGGCCACCGCCACGGCGCGGTTGACCGCCACCACCATCGAGGGCGTCATGATTGCCAGCGTGTCATAGAGCCGGACGATCTGCGGCCAGTCGGTGGCGGCGGCGGTGGGCGCGGCGGCGTGCAGCGCGCTGATGGCCGCCTGCACCTGGTACGGCCCCGGTGCGCGCAGCGTCAGGGCCTCATCCAGAATGGCCGTGCCTTCGATAATGCGCGCCTGATCCCAGCGCGCGCGGTCCTGGTCTTCCAGCAGCACCAGGTCGCCGGCCGCGTCCAGGCGCGTCTCGCGGCGAGCGTCGTGCAGCAGCATGAGCGCCAGCAGGCCGTGCGCCTCGGCGCGGCCCGGCAGCAGGCCGACCAAAATGCGCGCCAGCCGAATGGCCTCGGCACACAGCGCCTGGCGGGTGAGCGTGTCGCCCTGTGTGGCGATGTAGCCTTCGTTGAAGATCAGGTACAGCACGGCCAGCAGCGCGTCGAGCCGTTCGGGCAGCAGCTCGGCCGGCGGCACACGGTAAGGGATGCCGGCGTTGCGAATCTTGCCCCGCGCCCGCGCCAGCCGCTGCGCCATGGTGGCCACCGGCACCAGGAAGGCGCGGGCCACCTCTTCGGTGCGCAGCCCGCCCAGCGTGTGCAGCGTCAGCGCCACCTGCGCCTCCAGCGCCAGCGTGGGGTGGCAGCAGACGAACATCAGCTTGAGGCGCTCGTCGGGGAACGGATCGTCCATAGCGGGTTCGGGTTCGGGTTGGGCGGGCAGGGTGTCAAGGTCGGCCGCGCCATC
>JAYUUW010000654.1:0-1887 GCA_043754665.1 Anaerolineales bacterium
GCCGTTCGCGAGAACGGCCGCCGCCCGCTACCAACCAAACAGCATAATTCAATTTGGCACTCGCTCTAAATGGCTGCGATTTTCCCTTGCAGCCTTCCCAGCCCGCGCTCAGGCGAGCTTCCCTTTACGAGCTTGCGAGTGCCGCGATTTTCGCGAAGCATCCCTTTGGGACAATCACCAGGACCGCCATGACCACCACCCCTGCCTTCGATGTCACCGCCCTTGGCGAATCCATGCTGCGCCTCAGCGTGCCTGCCGGGCAGCGCCTCGAAGCCGCCGACCAGTTTGCGGTGCACCTGGCCGGGGCCGAGAGCAACCTGTGCGGTGCACTGGCCGCCATTGGCCGCCGCACCGGCTGGGTCAGCCGCCTGCCCGATAGTGCCGTGGGCCGCCTGGTGCTGCGCCAACTGCGCGCTAGCGGCGTCGACACCGCCGCCGTGGTGCTCGCACCCGACACGCGCCTGGGCCTGTACTTCGCCGAGTTCGCCGGCCCGCCCCGCGCCATCCAGGTCATCTACGACCGCGCCAACTCCGCCGCCGCCAACCTGACCGCCGCCCACATCAATTGGGACTACCTGCTCAACACGCGCTTCATCCATCTCACCGGCATCACCCCGGCACTCAACGACGGCTGCCGCGCACTGGTGGCCGAGATCATCCAGCGCGCTAAGGCCGCCGGCGTCGCCGTCAGTTTCGATGTGAACTATCGCGGCAAGCTCTGGACCCCCGCCCAGGCCGCCGCCGCGCTCAAGCCCCTCATTGAAAACGTCGACTTGCTGCTCTGCGGTCAGGCCGACGCCCGCACCGTCTTCGGCCTCGCCGGCGACGAGTACGCCCTGCTGGCCGGTCTGCGCGCCCTCACCCGCGCTCCCCACGTCGTCATGACGCGCGGCGAGGCCGGGGCCGTCGCCCTAGACGGCGACCAGTTTCTCAGCCAACCCGCCGTGCCCGTGCAGATTGTCGATCGCGTGGGCGCGGGCGATGCCTTCGCCGCCGGCATAATCGACGGCCTGCTCGATGGCTCGCTGGCCGAGGGCCTCGTGCGCGGCACCGCCCTGGCCGCCCTCGTCCTCTCGCAAGAAGGCGACACCCTCCTGACCACCCGCGCCGAAATGCAGTCCGTCATCGCCAAAGGCGCCACGGCCTCCGGCATCGTGCGCTAGTTCTTGGGTCGCAGACTGGTTCTTTGCCGGCGCAGCCGGCCAACGTCAGTCAGTCGCAGCCGCACCAATAGAGCCGCCCCCAAGAGCAGGGAAACGCAGCACGAGGGTCGGCCCCGCCGGCCCGCAGTGCTGCGGTTTTTGTACAGGGTCAGATAGTAGACATTATTGGAAATAGGAGTGAGCGCCCCGGTTTCCTAACCACTGGACTGTACCCAAACAAATTAACTGTCATTCTGAGCGCAGTCGCGCAGGCCCGTTACCCATGCTGCGGTCCCGCGCGAAGAATCTCACCGCAGGACGTTCCCAAACGCCAGTCCCTGTGCGGTTGTCCGGCAGCGCTTGGTCCGTGGTCTATTTCCGCTAAGGTCTAGAGCGGTTGCCAGACGCATGTAAGGCATCCGGTGTGATTCGCCATGCGCCACGCTAGAACGGTTTTCGTAGGGCCGTTCGCCTGTCCCGAACGTTCTTGTCGGGGCGAGAACGGCCGAGACGCGCTACCCATGCGAGCGCCGTACACTCACCCGGGACCCGCTCTATGGTCAGATAAATTGTCTTCAGTACCCACCGTGCGATGAGCCGGCCCTCCGGACGTTGAGTCTTCCAATCGGTCGTCCTCTGGCATCGTGCGCTAGTTCTTGTGTCGCAGACTGGTTCTTTGCCGGCGCAGCCGGCCAACGTCAGTCAGTCGCAGCCGCACCAATAGAGCCGCCCCCAAGAGCAGGGA
>JAYUUW010000655.1:0-2636 GCA_043754665.1 Anaerolineales bacterium
AGCAGCAGCTCAAATAGCACGCGCTGCTCCTCGCTGGAAAAGCCAAAGAGCGACAGCGCATCTTCGCGCACGATGAGATAGGTGTGCAGGAAGATTGACCGCCCCACGCCGTCGAGGTTGTCGAACACCGTCGCCGGCACGCTGACTTTGAAGCCCACGCCCCCCACCTCTACCACGAGCAGATTGGGCGGGTCAATGACCAGGACGGTGCCGCGCAGGGAAGCAATCATTGGTCGGTCAGGGCCTTGAGGCGGGCAGAGTGGAGGTGGCAGATCGCCACCGCCAGGGCATCGGCGGCGTCATCGGGTTTAGGCAGGTCGGTGAGGTTGAGCACGGCCTTAACCATGCCCTGCATCTGCTTCTTGTCGGCGGCGCCATAGCCGGCCACTGCCTGCTTCACGTCGCGCGGGTTGTACTCGCCGATGCTCAGGCCGGCCTGGGCCATGGCCAGCAGCGCCACGCCCCGGGCCTGGCCGACTGTCATAGCGGTGCTCACGTTCTTCTGAAAATACAGCTTCTCCACCGCGCCGGTCGCCGGGCGGTGGAGCGCAATCAGGTCTTTGATCGCCAGGTAAATCGTCACCAGCCGGTCGGGCATCGGCGCGCCGGCGGGTGTCAAAATGACGCCGTAGGCCACCAGTTCCGGCCCGCTGTCGCCCTCATAGACCAGGCCATAGCCGGTGGTGGCTGTGCCGGGGTCGATGCCGAGCACGATCATGGGCGCTGCGCCGCCGGCGGCTGGGTTAGTCAAAAGGGTCGCGCCGGCCTAAGCCGCTTCCATGGCGGCGATGGCCTCGTCGGAGAGTTCCAGGTTGCTGTAGACGCTCTGCACGTCGTCCAGTTCTTCCAACGCTTCAATCACCTTCATCACCTGCACGCTGGGGTCAGGGTCCAATTCCAACTTCTGGTTAGGCTCCATGCGCAGTTCCGACTCGGTGATTTTGACGCCGGCCTTCTCAAGCGCCTGCACCACAATGTGATAAAACTCGGCCGGCGCGTAGATTTCGATTTCTTCGTCGCCCGGCAGCACATCGTCGGCGCCGGCGTCGGCGGCAATCTCAAAAATCTTGTCGGGGTCGTTGCCCTCGGCCGGCACCGTAATGTAAGCCTTGCGCGTGAACTGCCACGACACTGCGCCGGCTTCGGCCATGGTGCCGTTCGAGCGCGTGATGACGCGCCGCAGATCGGAAATGCTGCGGTTCTTGTTGTCGGTCACCACCTGCATCAGCATGGCGACGCCGTGCGGCCCGTAGCCCTCGTACATGATGGACTCGTAGACCACGCCGTCTTTGTCTTCGCCCGAGCCGCGCTTGATGGCGCGCTCGATGTTCTCTTTCGGCATGGAACTGCCGCGCGCTTTTTCCACCGCCAGCCGCAGCTTGAAGTTGCTTTCAACGCTGCCGCCGCCCTCGCGGGCCGCAATGGCGATTTCGCGGCCCAGGCGCGTAAACAACTGCCCGCGCCGGGCGTCCGCGACGCCCTTTTGGTGCTTGATCGTCTTCCATTTTGAGTGACCAGACATCGCACGTACTCCTTACATATGACGCCGTTTAGTCAAAGCCAGGGTATCTCAGTAATCCTCTGGCGGGTCTTCGTTGGTGGGCCCGACATTATACCATTCTGACCCGATTCGGAAATCGCCTGCTGTCGCGCCGCCGCCCGCCTACCCCAAGCCCGCATGTGAGTATAATTCGCGCTTATGGACGGCGACGAACTCAAACGCCTGCTAAACGAGGGTATTGCCGCCACCCGCCAGGGCGACCACGCGCGCGGGCGCGAGCTGCTCTTGCAGGTGGTGGCGGCCGACGAGGGCATGGAGCCCGCCTGGCTGTGGCTCGCCACCGCGCTCGACGAACCGGCCGACAAGCTGCTGGCGCTGGAAAACGTGCTGACCCTCAACCCACGCCACCCGCAGGCGCTGGCCGGCGCGGCAACCTTGCGCGCCCAATTGGGCATCACGCCGCCCGCGCCACCCGCCGCGCCCCAATCAGAAGAACCAACCGCCGCACCCCTGACCGCCGCCGAGGCGGCCTGGCAGCCCACTGCGCCCCGCGCCGCGACCGTGCCAATGGTGGTGCCGCCCCGCCCCACAGCCGACACAGTTGATTTCGAAACGTTTGAGGATGACCCGTACCAGTGCGCCTACTGCGGCCGGCCCACCGTGCCAGAGGACGAGCGCTGCCCGCACTGCGCCCGCGACTTGTTGATGCCCGGCTTCTGGAAGGGCGGCTCATATCAATATTGGTTGTTGATCTTGGTGGGGCTGCAATTGCAGGTCGGCTTGCTGGAGGCGGTGGGCGCTTTCTTGTACAGCAGCTTTCCGCAGACGATTCCGCAAGTGCTGCTGCCGCTGCTCGGGCCGGTGTTGGCCACGCCGGTCATCCCCGCCGGGCTGCGGCTGGCCGGGTGGGCGGTGGTGCTGTTGCTGCTGCTGCAAGACAACCGCCGCGCCTACCACCTCACGGGCCTGGTGGCGCTGGCGGACGCGGTGTGGATGGGCGTGGCGTATCAGTCCGGCCAGATCAGCGCGCCGTTGGCCGTCGTCAACCTCAGTTTTTCTGCGCTGATTGGGCTGCTGGCCGGCACGGCGCTCATCAGCCAGGCGCAGGCCCGCTTGCGGCGGCGCGTGGTGCTCG
>JAYUUW010000656.1:0-3921 GCA_043754665.1 Anaerolineales bacterium
GAGCGCCAAACACCGAGAATTTAGGGGGTTTCCCCAGCAGGACGGTATAATCAGCCTGCTGCTGAGTTTCGCCAACCAAGGACCGGGCCATGCCTGATCGTGACAGCCAGCCGGACGAGCCGCTCATTGAGCCGCTGACGCCGCGCGAGCGCGACATCCTCGGCCTGCTGGCGCAGGGCCACTCCGCGCCGGAAATCGCCGCCCAGTTGACCCTGGCGGTCAACACGGTAAAGTGGTACGTGCGCCAGCTCTACAGCAAGCTGGGCGTCAACCGCAAGCGGCAGGCCATCACCCGCGCCGAACAGCTCGGCCTGCTCAGCCCGCCGGCCACAGCGCTGCCTGCCGCGCCGCCCCCTACCCCGCCCACCAACAACCTGCCGGTGCAGGTCACCCGCTTCTTCGGCCGCGAAGAAGAACTGGCGCAGCTCGTGCAGCGGTTGGATGAGCACCGCCTGGTGACCCTCACCGGCTCGGGCGGCGTGGGCAAGACCCGCCTGTCGCTCGAGGCGGCTGGGCAGGTCGTGAGCGCTTTCGCCGACGGCGTGTGGCTGGTGGAGCTGGCGCCCGTGACCGACCCCGGCCTGGTGCCGCAGCAAGTGGCCACGGTGCTGGGCGTGCGCGAAACGCCTGGGCACACCACCCTCGAGAGTCTGTTGACCTTCCTGCGCGACCGGCAAGTGCTGCTGGTGTTAGACAATTGCGAGCATTTGCTCGGGGCTTGCGCGCAATTGGCCGAAGCGCTGCTGCGCGCCTGTCCGGGCCTGAAAGTCCTGGCGTCGAGCCGCGAGCCGCTGGCGATCACTGGCGAGGCCGTCTACGGCGTGCGGTCGCTCTCGTTCCCCAACCCGGAGCACCTGCCGCCGCTGGCGCAACTGGTAGAGTACACCGCCGTCAAGCTGTTTATCGATCGGGCGCGCCTGGTGGTGCCCGATTACCAGGCCACCGAGCAGAACGCGGCGGCGCTGGCCCGCATTTGCCAGCGGCTCGACGGCATCCCGCTGGCGATTGAGATGGCCGCCGCGCGGGTGAACGTGCTGAGCACCACCAGCCTGGCCGAGCGCCTGGAAGATGCCTTCCGGGTGCTCACCGGCGGCAGCCGCACGGCCCTGCCCCGCCAGCAAACCCTGCGGGCCATGATTGATTGGAGCTACGAGCTATTAAGCGACGCCGAGCGCCGGCTCTTTCAGCGGCTGGCGGTCTTCGCGGGCGGCTGCCGGCTGGACGCGGCCGAGGTCGTGTGCTCCGATGACGGCCCGGACCCTGAAGCCGCGCTGGACCGAACGCCGCCCGCGCCCAACGCCCCGCGCCTCGGCCAGGCGGATATTTTGGATCTGTTGTCGTCATTGGTCAGCAAATCGATGGTCATCGCCGAACGACGGGGCGGCCAGGCGACGCGCTACCGGCTGCTGGAGACCATGCGGCAGTACGCGCGCGAAAAACTGCACCAAGCCGGCGAGAGCCAGCCCCGGCATGCGCGCCATCTGCGCTTCTTCGTCCAACTGGCGCTGGAAGCCGAGCCGGAATTGCGCGGCCCGCAGCAACTGACCTGGCTCGACCGCCTGGAGCATGAGCTCGATAACATCTGGGCGGCGCTGGCTTACAGCCAAGACAGCCGCGTCAGCCCGGAAGCCGCCCTGGGGCTGCGGCTGGCGGTGGCGTTGCGGCGGTTTTGGTGGCTGCGCGGGCATGAGCGCGAGACCTATGCCTGGCTGGCGGCGGCGCTGGCGCGGCCGAGTGGGTTGGCGAGCAGCCTAGAGCGGAGTCTGGCGCGGGCCGAGGCGCTGCAAGCCGCCGCCGCGATGTATTTCGTGGCGCCCGAGATCGCGCCGGCCCGCGCCATGGCCGAAGAGAGCGTGGCGATCTTCCTCGAGGCGGGGCCGGCCGGCCGGCGCGGCCTGGCATACGCGCTCATCACCCTGGGCGATCTGTCGCATTTGTTGGATGACTTCGCCCCCAAGCTGACGCTGCTCACCGAAAGCGTCGCGATCCTGCGCGACCTGGACGACAAGTGGGGGCTGGCGTGGGCGCTGCACAAGCTGGCGGCGACGCTCGATCCGCTGGTCAACTACCAGCCGCGCCGGGGGCAGGGCGCGCCGGCGCCGCTGCCCACGCGGCCGCCGGCGGCGCGCAATGACCACACGGCCGAGCGCGCCCTGTTTGAGGAGAGCCTGGCCATCTTTCGCGCCTTGGGCGATCGCTGGGGCCAGAACATGAACCTGACCTCGCTGGCGCAGCTCTATTTCTGTTGGGGCCAGCGCCCGGTGGGCCGGGCCATCTTGGAGGACCTCTTGCCGGCGCTGCGCGCGTTCGGCGATTGGGCCGGCGTGGCCAGCGGCCTGGGCCAGTTGGGCCGCGATGCGCTCGCGCAGGACGACCTGGAGCGCGCCGCGCGGCTGTTTGACGAGTGGCTGCGGGTGCGGCGCCGCCTCAACCCCGATGACGAAAACGGGGTGGCGCTGCTGTTGCAGGCCGAATTGGCGCGGCGGCAGGGAGACTACGACCGGGCCTTGCAGCTCATGGCGGGGGTGCTGGCGGGCTTTCAGAAGCTGGGTAACCGCGATTTTATCGCCGCGGTGCTAGACGGCCAGGGCCGCGTGGCGCGGTCGCAGGGCGACCCGGCCCAGGCCCACGCCCGGCAGCGGGAGGCGCTGCGCATGCGGCGGGAGGCCGGGCATCCCATCAACCTGGCGCATTCGTTTCACGCGCTGGCGCTGTTGGCCGCCGCGCCCACCGGGCAGCCAGAGCGCGCGGCCCGCTTGTTGGGCGCGGCCCAGCCCTATCAGGCGGCGCTCTACGCCTATTGGGCCACGCTGCCCATCTGGCGCGCCGAGCACGAGCAGGGTCTCGCGGCCGTGCGGGCCGCGCTGGGCAAAGGCCCCGCTAAGAAGTTGATGCTGGAGGGGGAGGCCCTGACGCTGGCGCAGGCCTATGCCTATGCGCTCGACGGCGAGGCGACCGGCCCGGGCGAAGACTGACAGTGGCCGAGCGGGCGATCAAGGCGCCGGTGACGTTTCGCGCCTCACCCGCGCCCAGGCAGCGCCTTGATTGGCGGCCGCAGCAGTCTGAGGCGCGCCCTTGGATATCATCTGTTACACTTACCTCCACGAACCGGCCCAGAAACGGAGCGAACATGCCAAAGCAGCAGATTGATTCAAAGACCGGTCCCTTCAAGGGACTACCCCCCCAAATCGTCAAGAACCTCAAGCACTCAGGGATTAACAGCCTGGAAGAAGCTCAGAAACTCTCTGACGCCGAACTGGCCGGCGTGAAGAACATCGGCGAGGCCACCGCCCGCAAGATCAAGGCGTGGAAGTCCTAGGGGTCGGCAGGGTCAGGCCCGCCGTTAGCCGCCATTCAGCAGTCGCATAGGAGTAATAAAGTGGCGCCTATCCGCTTTGAAGCCAAGTTATTTACGATCGGCGCGATCAGCCTGCTTAAACTGCCCCAGAGTGCCAGTGTCAAACTTCCCTCCCGCGGCCTGACCATGGTCGCGGGCACTATCAATGACTTCCACTTTCAAGCGGCGCTCGAGCCCGATGGCAAAGGCAGTCATTGGCTCAAGGTTGATAAGCCGATGCTCACAGCCGCGGGAGCGGCCGTAGGGGATACGGTCACCCTGGCGATTGAGCCGGCGAGCCAATGGCCAGAACCCAAGGTGCCCGCCGATTTGAAGAGCGCGCTGGCGGCGGCGCCTTTGGCCCAGCAACTGTGGATCGACATCACCCCGATGGCGCGGTGGGATTGGATCCGGTGGATCGGGGCGACCAAAAATCCGGCCACTCGTCAGCGCCGAATCGAGGTAACGTTATCCAAGTTTAGGGACGGAAAACGAAGACCGTGTTGTTTTGACCGCAGCCAATGTACGGACCCATCGGTCTCCAGCAATGGCGTGCTACTCGAGCCGACGCCGATGATCTAAGG
>JAYUUW010000657.1:0-2290 GCA_043754665.1 Anaerolineales bacterium
AGAAACCCGAGCACATTGAGGCCGGAGGTGGGCCATTCGAGCAGTTGTTGGGCCAGCAGCTTGCCTTCGGCGCTGGCCCCCAGCAGCAGGGTGGGGGCCATGAGGTAGCCGCGCCGCCGGGCGGCATAGGCCACGCGCCGCACGCCCCAGCGCCCCAGCGACACGAACACAAAGGTGAGCGCCCAGGCCAGGCCGACCCAGCCGCGCGCGATGATGAGCTCGGTGCTGAGGAACTGAATGAAGGTGATGATGACGGTGCCGGTGACGCTGGCCTGAAACACGCCGGCATATTCGCGGGTGCCGCCGAGCAGGTACTCAAAATCATACAGGTGATACACGGCAAACAGCACCAACCACAGCGGCACGAGGGCCAAGCTGAGCCGGGCGTAGAAGGTGAAGGAGGGCGTAAAGCCCGTCTGGAAGATCGGCAGATCAGAGTAGAAGCGCACCACAAAGGCCGCGCCGAACGCCAGCAAGATGGCGGCGATGTCGCTCAGGAGCAGCACCACGAGGAGCAGCCGCCGCTGCTGGCGCAAGGGCCGGCGCTGGGTGTGGCGGAGGTGTTTTAACTCAAGGACGCGCTCAACCAGGAAGTCGAGCCGATGGGAGGACGAGCTCATGATAGATGGCCTGAAGTTGCCGGGCGACCTGATTCCAATCGTGATGTTCCGCTACATACTGCCGCCCGCTGCCGCCCAGGCGCCGGCGGAGCGCCTCATCGGCCAACAACTGTAAGATGGCGGCAGCGCTGGCCGGGGCGCCGTCGGCCACGAGCAGATGCTCGCCGGGCTGCGTGTGCAGGGCCGCCACCGCCTGCGGGCTGGCGACGACCGGCGCTTCGCAGGCCATGGCTTCGAGCACCTTGTTTTGGATGCCGGCGCCGTAGGCCACCGGCGCGATGGCGAGCGTGGCCGTCTGCAAGTACGGGCGCAGATCGGGCACATAGCCGCTGACGGTGACCAGGGGCGCATGTCGCGCGGCCAGCGCCCGAATGTCTGGGGGAGGCGAGCTGCCGACGATATTGACACGCACCTGGGGCTGCTTGGCCCACACATGCGGCATGATGTCAGTGATTAAGAAGTGAGCCGCCGTAATGTTGGCATGATAACTCATCTTTCCGGTCAGGACAACTGTCGCGGGATCGCGCGGGGCAGCGGCGGGGGCAAAGTAGTCTAAATCGACCCCGTTGGGCAGCCACTGCACCGCGCCGGCTGGGTTGGCCCACGGCCCGACGCCCGGCCGGGGGCTGTGGGCGGCCTGGTACGCCAACTGGCCGAGCGCGGCGGCGTCGAAGCGGGCGGTGGCGAGCACGCGGTCGAAGCGGCGCACCGCTTGGCCTTCATAGCGGCGGGTGCGGGGCAGCTCGAAGCGCGTGATCCAGCGCCCAAACAAGCTGCGGCTGGTGCGGGCGGCGCGCTCAAAGAGCGTGCTGATGCAATCCACGCTATCCCACACGATGGGCAGTGGGGCGGCGCGCCGGCGGCTGGCGGCCTGGACTGCCACCCCAAACTCGACGGCGCGCAGGTGCTCGACATGGGCCGCATCGTAGCTGCCGCCGGCCACGGCCTCGGCTAGCGATTGGGCCAGGCCCGGCTCCCAGCAATAGCGGGCTTGCAGGGGCTGGCCGCGCACCAGGGCGGTGGGCAGGTTGAGCGCCACGCGCGTCCGGCTCAGGCGGCGCGCCAGCACGGTGAGGCCTTGCTGTTCGAAATCGGCCAGGGCGGCGCGCTCGGCGTCTTTTTCCCACAGCGTGGCCAAGGTAAGGCGATGGCCGAGGCGCACCAACGCGCGCAGGAGGTTGTAGGGGCGGGTGCGGATGGCGGTGGGGGTGTAGGGACAAACGAACAGGATGTTCACGGCAAGCTTGATTGTAACGGGGAATGGGCGGTCTGGCGATGGGGGCCGAAAACAGCGCCGGCCGAAAACAGGGCGGCCAGAAACAGGGCGGCCAGAAAACAAAAGCGGGAGTGGTCAACCGGCGTTGACCACTCCCGCTGGGTTGGCAGGCTGAAGCGGCAGATTAGGGGGCGGGCGGCACGAAGCCGGGGGTCAGGTGGTGATGGGTGAAGGCGCGCCAGTAGGTGGGGCGCAGCAGGTCGAGCCTGGCGGTGGCGGCGCACAAGGCGGTGGTGGCGGCGCGGCGCACGGCGCGGCCCCATTGGCGGTGGCGCAGATTCCAGACCACCGAGATGGCATAGGCCCGGGCCAGCCGGCCGCGCCAGTAGGGGGTGGTCGCCGACGCGCGCATGCGGCGCAGCGTTCCGGTCTGCGCGAAGACGTTCTCGCGCGA
>JAYUUW010000658.1:0-8541 GCA_043754665.1 Anaerolineales bacterium
GATGCATCGGGGTACAGCGCCCCAAAACCAGCTTCGTCAGGCACCAGGGCTTGCTGCGGCACAGCCACGCGCACGAGCCGGAGCTGACTCTGGCCGTACAACGCCAACGCGCGGGCCGGTGCCAGGGCGCGTTCGGCCAATTCGGAACCATCCAGTGGCACTACAATCGGATTAAACATAGCATTCTCCTCGTCACCAATCCAGGGTCGGTCGGTCAGACGCACACCGCCGCCACCGGCTCGGGCGGCGCAGTGGCCGCTTCCCGGCCGCCTCAATGCACCTGCACCGCGTTGAAATTGCACACCTGCGCGCAGATGCCGCACCGAATGCAGAGGGCCGGGTCGATCAGATGGGTATGCCGCCGCTCGCCGGTGATAGCGTTGACCGGGCAGTTGCGGGCGCACACGGTGCAGCCGGTGCAAGCGCCGTCCGTGCCAATTTCGTAGCGAATCAGGGCGCGGCACACCTTGGCCGGGCAGCGCTTCTCAAGGATGTGGGCCTCATACTCGGCGCGGAAGTGGCGCAGCGTGCTGAGCACCGGGTTGGGTGCGCCCTGCCCCAGGCCGCACAGGCTCAGGGCCCGCACCTGGTGGCAGAGCTGCTCCAGCCGGTCCAGGTCATCGGGCCGGCCCTGACCGCCGCAGATGCGCACTAGAATGTCAAGGATGCGGCGGGTGCCCACGCGGCAGGGCGGGCACTTGCCGCAGCTTTCGTCCTGGGTGAACTCCATGAAGTAGCGGGCGATGTCCACCATGCAGGTGTCTTCGTCCATCACGATCATGCCGCCCGAGCCCATGGCCGAGCCGGCCTGCGCCAGGGCCTCGTAGTCGACCGCCAAGTGCAGATAGCTTTCCGGCAGGCAGCCACCCATGGGGCCGCCGGTTTGGATGGCCTTAAAGGCTTTGCCATCCTTGATGCCGCCGGCCACGTCGTAGACCACTTCGCGCAGGGTGATGCCCAGTGGCACTTCAATTAGGCCCGTGTGGTTCACATCCCCAGCGATGGCGAAGGTCTTGGTGCCTTTGCTGGCGGCGGTGCCCATGCTGGCAAACCAGGCTGGGCCGCGCAGGATAATCTGCGGCACATTGGCGTAGGTTTCGACGTTATTGATATTGGAGGGCTGGCCCCACAGCCCAGCCACGGCCGGGTATGGCGGGCGCGGGCGCGGCTCGCCCCGGCGGCCTTCGATGGAGGCCATGAGGGCAGTCTCTTCGCCGCACACAAACGCGCCCGCACCCATGCGCACTTCCAGGTCGAACGAAAAATCGGTGCCCAAAATGTTATGGCCCAGCAGCCCATGTTCACGCGCCTGGCGGATGGCCAGGTTCAGGCGCTCAACCGCCAGCGGATACTCCGCGCGGCAGTACACGTACCCCTGCCGGCTGCCGATGGCGTAGGCGGCGATGCTCATGCCTTCCAGCACGGCGTGCGGGTCGCTCTCGAGCACGCGCCGATTCATGAACGCGCCGGGGTCGCCCTCGTCGGCGTTGCAGATGACGTATCTTTCAGCGCCGGGGTTGCCCCGGCATAGCGCCCACTTCTTGGCGGCCGGAAAGCCCGCACCGCCGCGCCCGCGCAGGCCCGACTCGGCCACAGCCGCGATCACCTGCTCCGGCGTCATTTCGGTCAACACCTGGCCCAGGGCCTGGTAGCCGTCAACGGCAAAGTAGTCGTCGATGTTCTCCGGGTCAATCTGGCCGCAGTTGCGCAGCACCACCCGCACTTCTTTCGGCTTCGGGGGCGCCAGTTCGTCATCGGCCGGGGCGGCTTCCGCCAGCAGCAGGCGCTTGACCGGCCGGCCCTTGAGAAAGTGCTCGGAGACCAGTTCGGGGATGTCGTCGACCGCCAGCCGCACGTAGTGCGTGCCTTCTGGGTAGACCATGAGGTCCGGTCCGAGGCTGGCCCCGTCGCCTAGGCGCGACGTTTCTAAGACCTGAACTTCGTCGAGCAGTCCCTGCGTTACCAACTCGTCTTGGAGCGCATCGAGCACCTGGTGGGCGCCGCGCGCCAGACAGGCTGGGTCGACCGACACTAAAATGTGCGAGCGATAGAATTTCATTTCGGAATGACGTACTCCGCCACGGCTTGACCGCCAACCACATGCCCGCGCATGATCTCGCGCGCCACGGCCGGGGTGACTTTGCCATACGTCACGTGGGGCGCTTCGCCAATCTGCACCTGCACAATCGGCTCCCAGGAGTCCTGGCCGACGTTGCCCGTCTGGCGCACCACCACGCTACTGACGTTCTCGCGCTCGATGTAGTCCAGAATCGCCTTGACCGTTTCGCGGGCGCCGGCCGCAATGCCCAGCGTGCCCATGCCGACCACAATCTGGATCTGTCCGTCGGCGGACCTGGCTTGGCGCTGGCGCAGCGCTTCGTCGCGCAGGCGCTTGAGTTCATCCAATGATTTCACGATCGGCATGGCTATCCTCCTGCCGGCAGCGCCAAGACCGGGTCGGCGGCGGCGCGGGCGACTCGAGCGACGCCCTCGGCCAATATCAAGCGCAAATGTTTCAGTACGGCCGGATCGGTCAAGGGCAAGCCGGCCAACGCCTGCTTAAGGGGCGCATCATCAAACTCGAACCGGTGCGGCCCGGCCCTGTACGCCAAGTGCCAATGGACGGGCGGGTGCGCCACCAGCAGGGTCAGCCAGGTTCCGGCCAGGTCACCCAACGGCATCCGGTCCAGGTGGCTGCGCTGAAAATCAGCCGACACGGTCGTGCCGACTCCGGGCGTGCTGTGCAGGCTCAGACTGCCGGCGCAGGCCTCGGCGGCGGCCTTGAGCAGTGGCAGCCCCAGGCCCACCTTGCGTTCGGTCCGGCTGGTGACAAATGGGTCGGTCACGCGGGCCGCCATGGCCGCCTCCATGCCGCGCCCATCGTCGCTGACCGTGAGCCGCAGCCGATCAGCCGCCAGGTCTTCATCGACCCGAATGGCGATGGTAACAGCGCCGGCGGCGACGCTGTTCTCCGCCAGATCGAGGAGGTGGAGGGCCAATTCGCGCATCGGCTAGGCCTTCTCTGGCGCCGGGTGGCCCTCAGCCTGATAACGGCGCAAGAGCTGTTGGAGCTTGTTAGGCCGCAGCCGGCCAAAGACCTCGTCATCCACCGTGGCGACCGGCGCCTGGCTGCACGCGCCCACGCAGCGGCACAGTTCCAGCGTCAGCGCCCCATCGGCCGTGGTCTCGCCGGGCTTGATGTCAAGTAACTGCTTGGCTTTGTCGATGAGCTGCGGGGTCCCGCCTACATAGCAGGCGGTGCCCATGCACAGCTTGAGGGTATGCCGGC
Organism: Anaerolineales bacterium; assembly: GCA_043754665.1. Classification (GTDB taxonomy): domain Bacteria; phylum Chloroflexota; class Anaerolineae; order Anaerolineales; family UBA6663; genus JADZEK01. The sequence continues at coordinate 3,290 of JAYUUW010000658.1, forward strand.
CGCGCGGGCGCGTCGTAAAAAATGAGTAGAAGGTAACCACGCCGTGCACCGCGCTCACCGGCAGCTTGAGGCGGCGGGCCACGTAGGCCTGCATCGGCAGCGAAATGTAGCCGATCCGATTTTGCAGTTCGTTCAATACGACCATGTTGGCGCCCGCCCGGTGTTCGTTCGCCGCCAGAATCGTGTCGATGCGGGCGCGCTGTTCCGGGTTGGCCAACGGGTCACCGGCCGGAAAGGTCTGCAACAACTGAACCATCGCTACTCCCTGGCCCGCCGCCCGGCGGGGCCATGATAGGCCTCACTCCGCACTTCTATTGTGAATAATATCACTTAATGGGCGGGCGAATAGCGCCGAATATCACCTCCTGGGTTGCCGGTTGTCAATATTCGGCGGCGAAGCTCGCGCCGGCACTGTGGCCCGGAATGGCCAGCCGCCGAATGCCGCGCGCCAACGCAGCGCACGCTCAGCGGCGGGATCATCGCGACCGCCGCGGAGCCCGCCAATCCTAGGCCTCGGCCGCGACGTGGATACCAAGCTCCCACAGGCGGCCGGCGATCTCAAACGTAGACTGTTCGGTCGACAGCAGCGTGACCCCTTCGGCGTTGGCCTTAGCCAGCGTATCGGGGTCAGGCTGCACGCCTTCGGTGAGTATGACGGCCGCCAGGTCGAGCAGCGCCGCGACAGCCACGACATTGCCGTGCGCTTGCAGCGTGACCCACAGCCCCTGACGGCCGGCCCGAGCCATAACGCAGCTCAACATGTCCGAGGCATAGCCACCCGCCGGCACCACGCCGCTGCGGACCGGGGCGTCCGTCAGCACCTTCAGCTTGAGATCGTTCACAATGGTTTGCAGATCCACGGCCCTACGCCTCCATCGGGGCGCGGCGCGTCTCACGCAGGCTATCGTTGGGCTGGAGCAGGAAGGTCAAGTCGAGCGTCGTGCCGCTGCCGGGCGCTGATTTGACCACGAGCTTATCGGCGCAGCGCTTGATATTGGGCAGCCCCATGCCCGCGCCAAACCCCAAGGCGCGCACGGCGGCGGACGCCGTGGAATAGCCAGGCTGCATGGCTTGCTCAACATCCGGAATGCCTGGCCCGTCGTCCACCACCTTGACCAGGATGCGGTTCGGCTCAATCTCGGTGCGGATAAACCCGCCGCTCGTGGCATGGATGACCAGGTTCATCTCCGCTTCGTACACGGCAATGGCACACCGCCGGGCAATGAGCGGGCTGGCGCCCAGCCGCAGAAGGGCGCGCTTGAGGCAGCTCGAGGCGTGCCCACTCGCCGCAAAATCGCGGGGCTGAACGGTGTAGCGCAGGATCAGGCTGGTGCGGTTGGACTCGATATCTTCAAACAGGTGACTGGCGCGATAGCGGCGGACCTCCTCGGCCTGAAACTCGTGCTGCAGCGCCCGCAGCAGCCCGCGCGTGACGTCGCCTTTGGTGAGGATGCCGGCCAAACTGCCATCGGGGTTGACCACCGGCAGCCGCCCCACCCGCGTCTGCGTGAAGACTTTGAGCGCTTCGACGACCGGGTCGGCGGTCTTGACAACGATGATCTCGGGCGTCATGTAGGCGCGCACCCGCCCTTGCAGGTCGCCCACGCTCATCGCGCGCACCAGGTCCTCCAGGCTGACCACGCCCACCAACTGGCCCGCCTCCATCACCGGCATGCCGGAGATGCGCGTTTGGCGCATCATGTCGAGCAGATCGGCCATGCGCGTGTCAGGCGAGACCACCTTGGGCGCCGGCGTCATGACCTCAGCAATTTTCAGCTCATAGGCCAGTTCTTCGGCGCGGGTGATCTGGCCGGCGGCGCCGTCGGTCATGGGCAGTGCGGTGGGGCGCACGGGCGCGCTATCCATGCCGACTCCTTTAGTCCGCACCATTGAGTTGGCGCTCCAGGCTGGGCACCCCCTGCTCGTAGAGGCGGCCGCACAGCTCAAACAGGCCAAATGGGCTGGAAATAAGCGGGATGCCCTCGGCGTTCGCCAGCGCAAGGGTGGCGGCGTCCGGCAGTTTGCCCCGCACGAAGACGACGGCAGCCAAATCGGCCATTTGGGCCGTGCGCACGACCTGCAAGTTGCACAGCCCGGTCAGCAGCAGGGCGCCGGGTTTGACGCACGCCAGCACATCGCTCATGAGGTCCGCCGCGCCGACGCCCAAAATCGAAAGGCGCCGGTTAGCGCCACAGTCGGTGAGCAGCCGCCCGTGGGTACAGACGAGCAGGGCTTGCATGTCCATGGCGTTACCCGGCCCTTGCGGCACGCCGGCTATATCAGCGCCGCCCATCGGACACCGAGGCGCTAGGCTGAGCGACGCGCGGACGCAAGTAGACAAACCAATAGACCGCGCCCACCAGCCCGGCCCCGCCAATGATATTGCCGATCGTGACGGGCAGCAGGTTGCGGATGAAAAAGTTGGCCCAGGTCAGTTGGGCGTAGTCGCCCGCTGTCTGGCCGATGGCGGCCCAAAAGGCTGCCGGCGCGCCGGCCTTGATGAGCAGGCCGATGGGGATGAAATACATATTGGCGATGCTGTGCTCGTAGCCGGCGGCCACAAACGCCGTGATGGGCGGCACGATTGCCAGAATGCGGTCGGTGGTCGTGCGGGCGCTGAACGTGAGCCACACCGCCAGGCAGACCAGCGCGTTGCACAAGATGCCCAGCACCAGGGCTGGCCAAAACTCCAGCCCGACTTTGGCATTCGCGGTCGCCAGCGCCGCGGCGCCCACGCTGCCCTGCCCAAACGTGAACTGGCCGCTGGCGTAGGCGAGCACGGCCGTCGCCAGCGCGCCCACAAAGTTGCCCAGGTAGACGATGACCCAGTTTTTCAGCAGGCGCGCGGCGCTGACCTTGCCGCTGGCCCAAGCCATGACGATCAGATTGTTGCCGGTGAAGAGTTCCGCGCCGCCGATGACGACCAGGATGAGGCCGAGCGAGAATACCAGCCCCGCCAGCAAGCGCACCAGGCCGTAAGGCCAACTCGCCGCGCCGGCGGCGACGGTCGTCGAGAAGATCGCGCCCAAGGCAATGAACGCCCCCGCCAACACCGCGAGCACAAACATGCTCAGGGCCGGCAGATGCGCTTTTTTGACGCCAATTTGCTCGGCTTTAACGGCCATTTCGGCGGGCAGCAGGGCGTCGAGCTGGAAGCCGTTGGGTGTATCGCTGAGGGCAGACATGTTCAGAAAATGCTCCTAAGCCGCGCCCGCATCGTAGCGGGCCAGGCCGGTTCCAGACGGTGACGAACCGCTTGCCAGCGATGGCGCCATGTCTGCGCCCGATGCCAACTAAGGGCGCGCCGACGACGTTCACCGGCTCGCCCCAGAGAGGAGGTCGCGCACGGGTGCAACGCGCCGTGGGCGTGCGCAGCACCCGTTGAAGTTTAGCCGGCCGCTACCGGCTCGGGCTGGTCTGCCCAGGTGCGCACTACCAGCCGGAAGATGTCCGACTCGGTAATAATGCCGACCAACTTGCCCTGGTGCATCACCGGCAGCCCGGAGATTTTGCGCTGCAGCATCAGCCGCGCCGCATCTTGGACCGTCGTGTCATCATTAACGGTGAGCGGGTCGCGCGTCATGATCTCAGCCAGGGTGATGCGGCCGACCAGATAGTGCAGTTCAAATATGCTCAGGCTGGTGGCCCGCGAGGGCTGCGCGCCGCGCAGGTCGCCGCGGGTGACCATGCCCACCAGCTTGCCCTTTTCAACGATCGGCAGCCGGCGGATGTTATGGCGCGCCATTACCTGCAAGGCCTCGGGCAAGGTCATGGTCGGCGGGGCCGTAATAGGATCGGCCGTCATCCAGTCTTGAATTTGCGACATCTGCATCATCCGCCTCCTTACCGCGCCCCCTAAACCTACCTGCCCAGTCTAGGGTTCCGCGGCCGCTCCGAGTAGTGCGGTTTGTAACTGGTTAACGTGACAAGCGTCAACCAGCGCCGGCGGCCGGGGCGCGGGCCAGCCAACTGGCAGTTACGGAAAGCATGCCAGGAATAGGCCATTGCTCACTACAGCCGCCGGAGGGGTGTCCCTACAATGCCAGCATGATCATTACGGACATTTTCCATGAGCGGGTGTGCACCGCCGAAGAAGCCGCCGGCCTGATCCAGTCGCGGACCCGCGTCTTTTTGAGCGGCAACTGCGCCGTGCCGCAGCGCGTGCTGGGCGCCTTAGTGGCCCGCGCCGCCACGCTCGACCAGGTCGAGATCGTGCAAGTGCTGACGATTGGCAACGCCGACTACGTGGCGCCGGCCATGACCGGCCACTTGCGCGTAAACACCCTGTTCATCAGCGACGACGTGCGCGCGGCGGTCAATGCCGGGCGCGCCGACTTTACGCCCTGCTTTTTGTCTGAAATCCCCGCTCTGTTTACCTCCGGCCGGCTGCCGCTCGATGTGGCCCTGATTCAAGTGTCACCGCCCGACGATCACGGCTACTGCTCGTTTGGGGTGGAAGTGGGCGTTACCAAGCCGGCCGCCGCGGCCGCCCGCCTGGTCATCGCTGAGGTCAACCCGCACATGCCGCGCACGCTGGGCGACGCCTTCATTCACATGTCGCGCATCGACGTGATCGTGCCGGTGAACTACCCGCTGCCCGAACTGCACATGGGCGCCACTGACCCAGTGACCGACCGCATCGCCGAACACGTGGCCGGGCTGATCCCTGATGGGGCGACGCTGCAAACCGGCATTGGGGCCATCCCCGACGCCGTGCTGCGCCGCCTGACCGACCGCCAACACCTGGGCATTCACACCGAACTGTTCTCCGATGGCGTGGTCGACCTGGTGCAGCGCGGCGTGATTACGGGCGAGCGCAAGAGTCTGCACCGGGGCAAAATTATCGCCGGCTTTGTCATGGGCACTCAGGACCTGTACGACTTTGTGCATGACAACGCCAGCGTGGAACTGCACCCCACCAACTACGTCAACGACCCGTTCGTCATCGCCCAGAACGACCGCATGGTGGCGATCAACTCGGCGATTGAAGTGGACCTAACCGGCCAGGTGTGCGCCGACAGCATCGGCCCGCGCCTGTACAGCGGCGTCGGCGGGCAGGCCGACTTCATTTATGGGGCGGCGCGCTCCAAGGGCGGCCTGCCGATCATCGCGCTGCCGAGCACGGTGCGCCCCAAGAACGGCGGCCGGCCCGCCACCCGCATTACCGCCTTGCTGCAGCATGGCGCGGGCGTCACCACCACCCGCAATCATGTGCGCTTTGTGGTCACCGAACATGGCGTGGCCGAACTATA
>JAYUUW010000659.1:0-5570 GCA_043754665.1 Anaerolineales bacterium
CAGTTCCTCGAGCAGCATGCCGACGCGCAGGCGCGGGGCGCTAGGACCGGTCAGGGCGCGCTCCCGGCGGCGTGGGCCGCAGCCAGGCCTGGGCCCACACCGACCACAGGCCCCGGTTGCCGCGCACCGTGGGCGAGGCGCGCAGCGCGGCGGCGGCGTGGCGGCGGGCGGCGGGCCGGTCTTGCTGCTGCCAGGCGCGGAAGGCCCGCACCTGATGCAGATGGCCTAACAGCTCGGGCCGCAGCCCCGGCACGCGCAGCACGCGGTCGAGGAGTTGGTCGGCCTCGGCCGGCGACACGGCCAGGTACGAGGGGCGCTGGCAGCGCGCCGCAATCGTCTCGGCCAGCGCGGGCCAACTGCCATAGGGCGGGGGGTCGTCGAGCGCGGCGGCGAAGGCGGTGGCAGCGGCCGGCCAGGTCTCGTCCCAGGCGCTGGTGAGCGCCAATTGCAGCTGCACACGGCGGCGCGCTTCGTCCGCCAGCGACGGCGCGACCTGGTTCGCCGTGAGGGTGCGCTCGACCACAGCCACGTTCTCGGGCCAGAACAGGCTTTGCGATTGGCTGGTTTTGGTGCCCGCCCACACGCGCAGGCTGCCCCACACGCCCGCCACGCGCCGCGCGGGAAAGGCGCTCAGGGCGCGCAGCAGCCACTCGTAGTCCATCACGAAGCGCAGGTTGGCGTCGAACGCGCCGACCGTCTCGAATACCTCGCGCCGCACAAAGGCCGACTGGTGAGCAATGATGCAGCCATCGAGCAGCAGATCGTCGAGCGTGGTGGGGCGGGTGTGCCACTGGTCGAGCGTTTCGCCGGCGGCGTCGATCCACAAGCAGTCGGCGAAGACCAGGCCAAGGCCCGGCTCGGCCAGCAAGTGCGCGACGGCGGCGGTCACCGCGCCGGGGGCGTAGGTGTCGTCGGCATTGACCCAGCCGATGATGTCGCCCTGCGCCAGGCGCAGCCCCTTGTTCAAAGCATCCGTCTGTCCGCGGTCCGGCTCGGAAATCCAACGGGCGGAGGAGGCGCGCAAGAGGTCGAGCGTGCCGTCAGTCGAGCCGCCGTCGACCACGATGTGTTCCAGCGGCGTGTAATCTTGCGCGGCCACGCTCGCCAGGGTCGTGCCAATGAACTCAGTCGAGTTGTAGCTGGGCGTGATGATGGAGACGAGGGGCGGCGAGGCGGTCATGCTCGGCTCGCTGCCAGTTGGCGCACGACCGCGCCCAAGGGGCTCGGCTGGCGCGCCTCCCACGCGGCATAATCGGCGGCGGTCGTTGGGGCGGTCGGTTGTTCCAAAGCCGCGCGCCAGTCGGTCCAGTCCGGGCCAAGCGCCACCGCGCCGGGCGGCAGATCGATGGCATAGCTGGCGTGTTCGGAGACGAAGGTGGGAATGCCGGCGCAGGCCAATTCGGGCAGCCTGGTGAGGGCGCCAAAGCCGCGCGCCTGCGGGGCGATGAAGGCCGAACAGCGTGTCAAGAGCGCGTCGAGTTCCGGCTGGGTGAGCCAGCCCCGCAGTTCCAGTCCGGGCACGCTCTCCCCGGCCGGCAGCAGCGTGTCGGTTTGCAGGCCGCCAATGACCACGCGCACGCCGGCCGGCAGACCCTGTTGGCGCGCCTGCGCCACAAACCAGGCAAACGACTCGCGGGTGGAGGTGTGGGCGGCCGACCCAACCATGACGTACAGCCCCGGCTCGGGCGGCGTGTGCTCGCGCTGCTGCCGGATGGCTAGCTGCCGGGCGCGGATGTCGCCGACCGGGTAGTAGGGATAGTACTGCGTGGGCCACCCCAAACCGCCGACCACCCCGGCCTCCACTTTGGAGATCAACAGGCGGGCATCACAGGCCGCCAGCCACTTAAGCTCGCTCACGAAGTCGGCGATGAACGCATATTGGCCCCACTCCTCGGCTAGGTCTAATTCGCCGAGATCAAACGTCTCCAAGTTGTGGTTGCAGTTGATCGTGGGCACCCCCAGGCTTTGATTGACCGAGGTGAGGTCGGCATAATAGGGGTGATCGAGGACACAGACGATGGGCCGCGGGCAGCCGGCGACGAAGGCGCGGTAGGGCGCGGCGGCCACGCGGCCAAAACGGCGCCGCGCGCTAAACGTCGACCGGAGGAGGTACGCCAGCAGTTTATAGGGATGGCCGCCCACGCGCAGGAATTGCTGGAACAGCGCCAACCGCTGCCGCCCGGCGGCGACTATTCGGTGCTGCGGGGCGGCAGCAGAGGCGTCAGAGCGGGCCGCGGCGGGTGGCGCTCCGGCATCGACCGGCGTGTAGCGCCGCACTGCTCCGGGTCCTAGGGCGTTTTGCAGGTCGTGGAAAATCTGATATGAGCGATGATGCCCGCCGTGACCAACCGGCTGGGGGGCGAAACGGGTGACAAAGATGGCATGCATGAATATCAACTCAATGGCGAAAACGCCGCCACATATACTGCCACAGATCCCGCTTAATGCCGTGCTTTGGCGGGGGAGGCGGCCAGAATTTCGGGCTACGCCGCTACTACGACCTGACGGCGCGCAATTGCCGTTGCGCGGGTAGGACTGTCGGGCGGAAAAAACCCAGCCGTCGAAGATATCCGACGGCTGGGTTTGTTTACTATTCGCCTGCCGCTGCGCGCCAGCAGGCGACTGCTTCGACGGGCGTTGGGGACATTTCTGCCTGGTTAACGGTTACTCTGACAGTTATTCGGCGTCTTGGCTCGATTGCAAGATACGGGATAAATGTCTGAGTTGAAGCTGCTTCTTAAATCTCGCCGGGTATATGCTCGGCTAGCTGTTCGACAACTTCCTAAGGTACGGCAATGGCAGGGTCCGTCGCATCTCTCTGCTCAAACGAGTGGCGCATGAGCGACGTCGGTCGCCGGCGTCAGTCGTCACTGAACCAGTCGGCCTTACCGAATCCTATAAAGTGGTGGCTTCAAAGGCCATCTCAAGCGGCCATAAGCGTCCGGCGAAGCGGTTGATCAATGGTTGATGAGGGTATCCTCATGCGCTGCCTGCCGCGGCGCGCCTCAACGGGCGGGCGCTGCTGTTTGGCCAATTCGCAGCCATAGCGAACCCCCAAAGGGTTCAATGCCAGCTAGATCGGGCTGCATAAGGACCGTAGTTTTCAGCAAGGCTTGGAGCGCCCGATCATTTGAGATGAACGCATTGGCCATCAGGAGCGGATAACGGTGACCGTGATCGGCCAGGAGCATGGCGGCGACACCATACTGCTCTGAGTAATAGCGGCCCAGCCAACTCGCGGGATAATCGTAGGGCAGCGTGATGTCATGGAAATGGACGAGCACGCCGTCGGCGAGAAAGGGCAGCACCTCCAGGAGCAGGATGGTCACGTCTGAGCCCTGGAAAATCCGGTGTGAACCGTCGATCATCAGGATGTCGTTTTTCTGCAATTCACCGAAGACTCCCAGATCCGTGTTTTCGAGCGGCATCCGAATCGTCCGATCACTGATACGTTGGATCGGGGCGCGCGGCTGCGGGTCGATGGAGGTAATGGTTGTATTCAAACCATGGTCGACAATCGCACGCCGGGCAAACTTGGTAGAATTGCCTGAGCCCACCTCAAGATAGCGGGCCGGATTGGTTTTGGCGATCACCGTGTAGAGCGCCAGGGCATCCAACCCAGGGAACCACCCATTCAACCAGTGCGGCTCGGATGATTCATCGCCGTCACGTGTGCGGAGCGGGATAGCGGCAAATCGCTCGGTCAGGCTGCCCATTTCCCGGATCCAGTGCTCGAAGGTCCCGCGCGCTTGCTCCATCATCGCCAATAACAGCGGGTGAGGGTGTTCAGGCGTATAGCGGCGCGCCGGCTGCACCGGGTAATCCACAAAGATCGGGTACTCATATTGATTCGGGTTGTGAAGGGCCAGGAAGTCGCCTAGCGTTCTGGGTTGGGCGCTGTCCGCGCTGCTTGACGGCGGGGAAGGGGCCGCAGTTCTCAACGGCGACTCTGGGTGACTAAGCCAGCTGGTCACTCCGGCTAGGCCCAGCAGCCGAAGCGCCGCGCTGCGTAGGCGCCGCTTAATCAACCTCAGTCTCCCGCTGCCACACTCGAAAACTGGACGGCGCCGACCTCGTCGCTCGCAGCCGGGTGCCGTTCGGCCAGCTGAGGCGCGCGCTGACGCCGCCGGCAGTCGGCCGTAAGGAGAACAGCATCATTTTAGCCGTCCGGGGTTTGTCAAGAGTCTCCGATCATGCCGCACCCAGCAGCAGCGTCAGCCAGAAAAGCCGAAAAGCGGGCACGAAGGCCTCGGCGGCCACGCCAGCATTTTAGCCGTAAGACGCAGCCGCTTCCAGGGGCCAATCTGGCTCGTCAAAGAATTGGGGTGATTGACGGAGTAGGGCAGGCGGCCGCCCAAGGCTGAAGCGGCCAGTATGGGGACCCCAGCCACGGGCAGCGCGGCGGTACAGTGATGGGCCGGTGGCAGCGGCCGGAGCGTAGCGATGCTGACGGCATGCCCTGAGCCTTCAATGCCAGGACGATGGGCACCGGGGGCTTCGATTCCGCTAATCGGCGCAAGCACAGCCAACAGCTTGGCAATCCGCATTTCAGCCGTCCCCCTCGCCGCTGGTTTCAACTGGGCGGCAGTGCCAGGCATTGATTGACGGGCTTAGAATCGGGAGCCACGGCCGGCCCATTCACATCGTACAGGCTGTAGCCGGCTTCGAATAAATAGCGCCGGCCCCGCCAGCCCTCGTCGCCGTGAAATTCGACCAATATCACAGGCTGGTGGTCGCGCATGATACGCTGCATGCCTGCCAGCGCCACACCCTCCGCCCCCTCAATATCCATTTTAATAAAGTCCGGACTGGGGCGTTGCCCCCAGAAGTCATCGAGCGCCAGGGCAGGTACGATGCAGTCCGCAGCGGTACTTTCGCCATCTAGGTTGTGGCCCAGAATGTTCCATTCTGCGGGATGGCGCCGGCGGCCGCTAAACAGGGTCACCTGCTTAGTCTGGCCATCGGTAATGGCCAGGTTTTCGACTGTCACCCGTCGGGACAACCCACGCACGCGCAAGTTGCGCCGCAGCCGGCGCACATTGTCAGGGTGCGCCTCAAACGCGATCACCTGCCCCTGCCGGCCAATCAGGCGGGCCATGTAGGTCGAGCTCTGGCCAATGTTGGCGCCAAGGTCTACCACCAGCGCTCCCGGCCGAATATGGCGCTCCATCAACGCCCGGACGGCTGGTTCATGTGGCTGGCTGAGCGCGACGTAGTCCTGGCGCGCTTCGCGTAGCTCCTGCCAAACCGCCTGCACGCGTAGTTCGATGCGGTGCAGCACGTTCCAATAGAACCACCGCCAAGACCAACCCAACAGACCGAAGAACCCGATGTCGCGTGTTTTTTGTGCCATCCTGGTCAGCTTACTGGGCATTGGGATCGACTCATCTCTTTCGATAAGCCCGGCCTGAGCCGGATGGTCGACAAAACAAACAGCCGGCCGCGGCCCTTGCTGTAAGAACGATGCGCAATGGTCCTAGAATTCCGCCCCAGATACGGCGTCCGCGAAACGAATGGGACAAATGGTAGGATAGGAACTGATCCCGGTGCGCTGCTGACCAGCCGCCGCC
>JAYUUW010000660.1:0-1692 GCA_043754665.1 Anaerolineales bacterium
GGAGAAGGGGTGCCCCCGATACGGGCCACCTGTACGAACAGAACGGCGGTGGTTGTCGCAGAAGCGTTCTGCGCCGACCACCGCCGTCTTGTTTTCACCCCACCCACTCACCGACTCTAGCGCTGCCTTCGTTCTGCCCTCACCCCATTCGTGTAATTCATGAAATTCGTGGCAAAAGTTTTTCTCTCCCCCTACTCGCCAGCAGCGGGTAGTTCGAACGCAAACGTGCTCCCATGCCCCAGCTCGCCCGTCACCACCACCTGCGCGCCGTGGGCCTCCACCAGCCGCTTGACGACCGCCAGCCCCACCCCCAGCCCGCCGCCCGCCCGCGTGGACGAGCCATCGACCTGCGAGAACACCTCAAATATCCGCGCCCGGTCCTTCATGGCGATGCCCGGCCCCTGGTCGCGCACCGCCACGCGCACCCGCGCGCCCTCCCCTACCGCCGTCACCTGCATCACCACCAACCCGCGCGGCGGGCCGAACTTGGCCGCGTTGTCGAGCAGATGGCGCAGCACCCGCCCCAGCGCCGCCCGGTCGCCCCGCACCAGCGGCAGCCCCGGCGCGTGGTTGAGTTGCACCCGCACCTCGCGCCGCGCCGCGTGCTCGGCGTAGTCCGCGATCACGCGGCGGCATAGCTCGGGCAAATCCACCGGCTCCAGCGTCAGCCGCTGATCGTCCAGGCTGTTGAAGTCCACAATGTCATCGACCGCGTGCTCCAGCCGCGCCACGGCCGCCTGCGCCACCGCCAGCCCCTCGGCCTGCTGCGGCGTCAGCACGCCCATGGCCCCATCGCTCAGCAGGCCCACATAGGCCTTCACATGCAGCAGCGGCGTGCGCAACTCGTGCGACACGTTAGCGATGAACTCGCGCTTCATGCGGTCGAGCCCGCGCAGCTTGGCCACCGCCCGCTCTAGCTCGGCGGTGCGCTCGGCCACGGCCTGCGCCAGCGAGGCGGCGTGGCCTTGCAGTTGATCGTGATAGCGCTTGCCGCGCACCAGCGCCCGCACGCGCGTCACCAGTTCCACCAGGTCGAACGGCTTCGACAGAAACTCGTCCGCCCCCGCCGCCGCGCCGGTGATGCGGTCGGGCACGCCCTTCAGGCCCGACACGATGACCACCGGGATGAATGCGGTCGCCAGATCGTTCTTCAGCCGCCGGCAGACCTCGAACCCATCCGGCGGCGGCATCATCACATCCAGCAGAATCACATCCAGCGTTCCGGCCGCCGCCAGCGCCGCCGCCGCGCTCAGCGCCCCCTCGCCGTCTTCGGCGGTCGTCACCTGCCAGCCCTGCAGCGCGAGGAACTCACCGATGAAGTCCAGGTTGCGCGGCTCGTCATCCACCACCAGCACATGCGCGGGCGGGTCGAACACCACCACCGCCGCGCTCGGGTCGGCCGGCCGGGCGCGTTGTTCGTTGGCGTCAGTTGTATTTTGGTTAGTAACGAGAGCAGGCTGTGATGAGTCGTGCATGGAGGAGAAATATACTACCGGACGGGGAAGAGGGGTAGTTGAAGGGATGACTGAATAATTGACTGACGTACTGAGATACGACTTGACTCACCAGATATCTAAACTCCCTCGAAGTAATCTAGGTCGACGCGCTTAACTTCGTATTTCTGTGCGGTGGAAACACCGACTTCATAGTCAATCATCAATTGTGCCAAATGCTGCCCATCAATCAGAGCGA
>JAYUUW010000661.1:0-5552 GCA_043754665.1 Anaerolineales bacterium
AGTGTGAGCGCGCCGACCGAACACGCCGAGCCGCTGCCCCCCGTGGCCGAGGTGAGCGAAGTCGCCCCCAGCAGCAATGGCGAACATGTCCCCACCCCGGTGGTCGCCCCCCACGCCGACGCGCCGGCGGCGGCCATGTCGGCCGAGATTGCGCTCTTCATTCAATCCGTCGTCAACGCCTCGAAGGCGGCGGTGCCCATGGCCTCGCTGGCCCAGGCCGTCAACCGCGAGTTCGGCAACCAGTTGGCCCACACCGGCTGGCTGGGCGCAGGCACGTTCAAAGAACTGCTGGGCGATCTGGCGCTCGACGGGCTGGCGACCTCCTTTGTTAATCCCGGCTATGTGTATAACCCTACCCTGCACGAGCCGCCGGAGCCCTCCAACCGCTTTGGCGTCGAGCCGGCCGAGCGGGCCGACCAGTTTGCCGCCAGCTACCCGGCCCTGGCCGACCTGGCCCAAAAGGTCCACCGCCTGACCGATACGCCCTACCTGCTGCCCGAGCACTACGCCATGCTGCTGCGCGAGTTGGCGCGCGAGATCAACGAGCACGGTTACCAGATGACGCGCACCTCCAAGACCGTGCGCGACCGCTGTGTGGAGCGGGGCGCGCCCATCGCGCGTTCACACATCAACTTTGTGCTCATCGGCCTGAGCTACGCCGGGCATCGCTTCGACAACAAGCAGGAGCAGCGCCCCGAGCAGATGGGCGAGATCTTGCTCTCCAACACCCTCAACCTGTGCCACGCCGCGCAGATGAACCTGAGCGACGACGAGACGCAGCAAATTCGCCAGTGGATCACCGGCGCGCTCAAGCCGGCGGCGGACTAGCCTCACCCTCCTCTAACTCATACATCGCGGCGGGGCGTTCACCACGAACGCCCGCCGTGGCGTTAAGCCGCCGTTGCGGCGCTGGTCGTCGGGCAAAGTCAGTGTGCCGGGGGCGGCGCGTCAGCCGGTCGAATTGACGCCTCGAAGCGCCGATACTAAACTATGCCCATCTTGTATATCGGGTTGCGTGTGCCGCGCTAGGCGGCCAAGGAGAGTCTCATGGGCAAGACAATGAAGAAGGCCACCATCATTTGGGGCGACCAGCACTCGGTTACGCTGGCGAATTTCAATGACTCCCACCTGAAGGACATTGAGCAGTTGGCCCGCCAGCACATCGGCCCGCGCGCCGCCTTCGCCCGCGCCGCCGCCTCCAAGGCCGTGCAGCAGGCCAAGGTCAACCCCAAGATGAAGAACGCCTACGTCAAAGTGGGCCTGATCGACGGCGCGCTGGTGCTGCGCTGCAAGGAAAAGAAGTTCTTCGGCGACGTTGAAGTCGACGCCACCTTGGTGACCGACTACAAAGGCAAGACCCTGGCCTACATCAAGGACATGCAGGCTGAGTTTCAGCGGGAGTATCAGCGCCAGCAGCAGGAACTGGCTAAACTGAAGAGCGAAGAAGAGCGCAAGGCCCGCCTGAAGGAAATCATGAACCGCGCTGACAAGAGCGGCGAGTCGCTCCGCGACAAGCTGCTGCGCGCCGCCCAAACCGCCCAGAAGCTCGGCATTGGCAACTACGCCCAGACCAAGCTCCAGGTGCAGGGCCTCCAGCCGATGGACCCGCAGTACCACGGTGAGGTGCTCGACCGCAAGCAGAACCGCTACGGCCGCTACCTGCCCGACCTCAAGAAGGTCTGGGATGACAAGGTGGACGGCAAGGTGAGCTTCAGCGACTGGCTCGACGCCGTCGAGAAAAACGACACGACCGTGCCCGGCGTGACCGAGGCACGCCAGGTGACTAACGACGAGGTCGGCCAGGTCGTCAAGCCCGGCGGCATCGCCGGCGGCCTGATGGTCTACCTGGACGACGAGGCCCGCAAGGGCTACGTGGCCACCGCCAGCAAGGGCGCGCTCACCGGCCCGACCGTGAAGAACGGACAACTTATCTTCGTCATCGGCCCCGACAACAAGCTCTACGTGGGCGGCAAGGGCCGCGCCCAGCCTGGCGTGCGCGGGGCCTTCAATCACTCCTCCTTCTTCTCCGGCGGCCCGGTCAAGAGCGCCGGCACGATCACCGTGGCCGGCGGCAAAGTGACCACGCTCAACGACCAAAGCGGCCACTATGCCCCCAACCGCACCATGGTGGTGGCCGCCATGCGCAAGTTGGGCGGCGGCGACGATGCCTGGCTGCAAAGCGTGCAGGTGACCGCGGGCGGCAAGACCACCACCGGTAAGGTCTACCTGGATGGCGCGGCAAAAGAGGAAAGCATAGAAATTTGGGGCAAGTACAGCATTGGGGTCGTCAGCCGCCTGCAGGCCGAGGCCTACCTCAAGGCCGCGCCCGACGGCAGTTGGCTGGTGCGTGTGGGCACCGGCAACGCCACAGTGTTCAGCGTCCGCCAGGGCACGGCCTTCACGCACGACGTGGTCAATAAGATCGGCGGCGCGGGCCTCGACCGCAAGAAGCTGCTCACCAAAGACAAGCTGCCCAACGTGCCGACGGTGGTGGACACGCCCAAGGTGACCCCCACCCGCCGCAAGTCGGTCCAGCAGGCCCCCAGCACGACCAAGCCGGTGCGCACCACCACCAAGGAGACGGAGCAGCCGGAGACCGAGAAGGAGCAGCCGCTCGGCCTCGACCCGCGCTTTGACCAGGCCTTGCGCAGCTCGCCGGCCTGGCACGGCGACATCAACCGCGTGGCGGCTGAAGGCCTGCTGAAGGGCAAACCCGGCAGTTGGCTGCTGCGCACCGGGCGGGACGGTCACGTGGCCCTCTCGTACAACGAGGCGGGTAAACTGGCCCACGCGCTGGTGGAAAACAATGAGGCTTATACCAATGCCCAGGGCTTCATGAGCCGCAACCAGGCGCGCATGCTGCGGCCCTAAGCCCTCGCTGCTGCTCCCGTGAATCAAACGCGGCCCGCCGGAGTGCACCCCGGCGGGCCGCGCTGTTTTGAACGTCTCTGCCGCCAGCCCTACTTGGGGCGGTTGGCTTTCCAGTTCTCGAAGTCGGCCTTGATCTCGTCGCTCCACAGCGAGTCGATCTGGCCCGAGGTCCAAATGCCCTCGGCCAGCCGGCCCTTGCCGAACTCGTCGCGCACGCGCACGTCCTCGCTCTCGGTCAGCACTTTTTCGACCAGGTGCGGCGGGATAAACAGCACCCCGCTGGGCGTGCCCAGCACCACATCGCCCGGCAGCACCGTCGTCGGCCCAATGCGGATCGGCACATTCAGCCCGCCCAAGGTCACATCGGCAATGCCGGTCGGGTCCATGCCGCGGATGTAGAAGTTCACGTCGGTGAGTTGGATCAGCCCCTGGTAGTCGCGCACGCCGCCATCGATGACGGCCCCGGCGCGGGTGCGGGTGCGCACCGCCGTGCCCAGGTTGTCGCCCACCACCGTGCCATCTTTGATCTTGCCGAAGATGTCGACCACCATCACATCGTGGCGCTGCAGGCTCTCAATGATCCACGAGTTCTGCCCGCCGGCGCTGCCGCGCCCCTCGGCCACGCCCGTTTCCTGAATCACGGCGTGCAAGTCCGGCCGGTGCGGCAGGAACTGGGCCGTCACCGCGCGCCCCACGGTGATGACGCCGGGGTGGGTTTCCTTCCAGTTGCCCTCGAACTGCCGCAGATACCCGGCGTGATACAGCGTGCCCCAGGCTTCCTCGGTGGTCACGAGCTTCATCCGCTCGAGCATCTCATCGGGCACCTTGGGGCGGCCGTCCTCAAACCGCCCAAACGGGTTCAAATTGGTAAGCTGGATCATGTCTTCAACTGAAGGTTGTACGCGCATGCGATGCCTCTCTGGGGCGAGTATCCGTCCGGCGTGCCGCGCCGCGGGACGCTGGTGTGATGGTCGTGGGTCAGGGCGAGCGAACCCCTGGCCGCTGGCCGCCCGTGGGCTGTGTGACCAGTGCGCCGGGGTTGCACGCCTCAATTGACCCATACGGCAGATTGGGCACAAGTGTAACCTAAGATGCCAAAATCTGTGCAGTCTGCTGTAGCGGCGCGCCCGCCGATGGTCTATAGTCTGCGCAGTATCGGCCCCGCCCTGGAACCCTATGACCCTCCCTGCCAGTCCCTATCGCCTGGAAGTGCGCCGCTCCAACATCGACCGCAACGGCTGCTTCGCCGCCGAGCCCATCCCCGCCGACGGCCTGGTCGGTGAATATGTGGGCGAGTTGATCCCCGCCGCCGAAGCCGTGCGCCGTGAGGCCGACCCCACGCGTTCGAGCATCTTCACCTTCTGGCTCGACGACGCCTGGGCCCTCGACGGCCTGGTGGGCGGCAACCAGACGATCTACCTCAACCACTCCTGCGCGCCAAACGTCTACTGCCAGGTCGACCCAGAGGCCAAGCGCATCTTCATGTATGCCCGCCGCGACCTGGCCGCCGGCGAAGAGCTGACCATTGACTACGCCTACGACGCCAGCACCCCGCTGGAGCCGTGCCTGTGCGGCACGCCCGAGTGCCGGGGCTACCTCAACGACCTCACCCCCACGGCTGCTTGACAGCGGCCTCAGAATCTCTATATTTGGCGGCACGCGGCCGCCCACGGCTTGACCGCTTACTTGAAAGGCGACTTGCCATGAGTATGCATTCGCAGTGGACCACCGCCAAAGCCAAGGCGAAGCGGTTGAACAACAGCAAAGAGATCAAGTTCAAGAAGGACCTGGGCTTGGGCGCCGCCCTTGACAAGCTGGAAGCGGCTGAAAAGGTCCACGCCAAAAAGACCGACCTTGGCCCGGAGTGGGCCAAGGCGACCGATGCCTGGGTGGCCGCGGCCAAGGCGGCGAACAAGATTGCTGTGACGTATCAGCAGCAGTTGCCCAGCCTGGTCATGAACGATGTGGCCAAGCGTGAACTCGACAAACACCTGGTGTTCCACATCTTTGCTAAGACCACTGAGGTCAGCAAAGAAGGCGCCCGGCTGGAGCCCACGCTCAAGAAGCACCGCAAGCCCTAGCGGCGCTCAGCGGCGGCCCTGCTGCCGCCCGCCGCTGCCAGTTGACCCCACCGGAGGCCGCCATGTCCCTTACCGTCACCGAAATTCAGCACCTCACGTTCTACGTCGAACGCGCGCACGAGGCGGCGGCCAAGGTGTTCTATGGCGCCGTGCTCGGCCTGCCGGAGATTCCCAAGCCGGAGGCCTGGCGCGTGCATGGCGGCGCATGGTACCAGTTCGGCGGCTTCCAACTGCATCTCTCCCTCGGGGCCGAGGGCGCGGTGAACGCCGGCACCACCCGCCACCTGTGCCTGATGGTGGCCGACCTGGCCGAAGCCGAAGCCGCCCTGCGCGCCGCCGGAGCCGAGATCATCCCCGACCAACTGCCCTTCGACCAGTGGACCCGCTTCTACACCCGCGACCCCGGCGGCAACTGCCTCGAAATCGCCCAGCGCCGCAAGTAGACATTATTGGAAATAGGCGTGAGCGCCCCGATTTCCCAACCACTGGACCGTACCCGAGCAAATTAACTGTCATTCTGAGCGCAGTCGCGCAGGCCCGATACCCATGCTGCGGTCGCGCGCGAAGAATCTCACCGCTGGACGTTCCCAAACGCCAGTC
>JAYUUW010000662.1:0-1953 GCA_043754665.1 Anaerolineales bacterium
CGGAATGTGTCAATGGTTATGAGACAGGTTGGTCTAGAGTTTAGACAACAATTGGGGTGTGAAAACCTTCCTTAATGGGGGTGGCTGGCGGCGGCGGCGCGGGTGGATTAATCCAGGCGGCCGTTGGCAGCGAGGGTGGGACGGGCGGGCCGTTCACGAACCGGGCGGGATGGGCGGCAAAGACTTTGTCGAGCGTCGCTTGGCGCTGGGCTTGCACCGCGGCCGCTTGACCGGCATGCACCACGCTCGGTGTGAGCAGCCCGATGCCGGTGTGGTGGTGCTCGGCGTTGTACCAGAGAAAGAAGGCCTGGCACCAGGCGCGGGCATCGGCCAGGCTGCCGAAGCAGGCCGGATAGCCGGCATGATATTTCATGGTCTTGAACTGGGCTTCGGAGTAAGGATTGTCGTTGGAGACATGCGGCCGGGAGTGGCTGGGCTGCACGCCCAGGTCGGTCAAGAGCAAGGCCAAGGAATGGGCGATCATTGGGCCGCCGCGATCAGCGTGCAGGGTAAGTTGGTGACGGGGGATGCCCTCGCGGACGCAGGTCTCGGCGACCAGCTCTTCGGCCAGCGCGGCCGACTCCTGGGCCGCCAACAGCCAGCCCACCACCTTACGGCTGAAGAGATCGATGACGACGTACAGGTAGTAGTAAGTCCATTTGTGCGGACCCAGCAGGCGGGTAATGTCCCAGGTCCAGACCTGGTTGGGGGCGGTAGCCAGCAGCTCGGGCGCGGCAAAGGCCGGGTGGCGCAGTTGGTTGCGCCGCTCCTGGACTTCGTGATTCGCCCGCAAAATGCGGTACATCGTGGCCACTGAGCACAAGTAGGTGTTCTGCTCCAGCAGCGTGGCATAGACTTCGCGCACGGCGCAGTCGGCAAAGGCCGGGCTGTTGAGGGTGGTGCGTACGGCGGCGGTTTCGTCTGCGCTCAAGGCGCGGCGTTGGGCGGGCAGCGGGGTGGGCCGCACCGCCGCCGGAGCCGGCCGGCGCGCGCGATAGAGCGTGCTGCGGGGTACGCCCAGCGCGGCGCAGGCGGCTACGACCCCGGTGGTCTGGGCCAGGGTTTCAGTGGCGGCGATCACGGCTGCTCGTCCGGCGCGATCGGCTGACTCAAAGCGAACAGTTCGGTCATCTTTTTTTGGGCGTCGAGAATGGCCTCCGCCTGGCGCAGGCGGTTCTGCAGCCGGGCGATCTCCTGCTGCTGGCGCTTGAGTTCGGCCGCTTGCAGGTTGGGCCGGGGACCGCGCTTGACTGGCGCATCGGCGGCTAACTGGCCGGCCGCGCGCAAGCGCCGCCAGTCGGTCAGCAGCGACGAGTACAAGCCTTCGCGCCGCAGCAGGGCGCCGATCTCGCCGCGGCCCAGCGCGTCCGCGGCCTCGACGATCCGCAGTTTTTCAGCCGCCGAGAAGAACCGGCGGCGGGCTTTGGCCACGACTTCGGTGCTGACCGCGGCGGTCAGCACCGAAGTCGTGGCGGGTGGTTGGTCTGAATGAGGCATCGAAAGTGTCCGAATTGGCGACTGCGCCCGTGGCTAAACTATTCGCTCTGATTGTCTCACTCATAGTGACACAGAGGGATTCTTGTCATCAGCATCCGAGTTCTTGTCATTCTTGTCATCAGCATCCGAGTTCTTGTCATTCTTGTCATTTTGCTGTCGGGGCCGAGAAAGCCGGCCGGCGGCAGCGCGCCGGCATCTGCCAGAACATGGTGACAGGAAATTGTTGCTTTAACAAGCGCTGCGCGAAATCTTTAAGGTTGAACCGAGGCGGCGCGGCCGGGCGTGTCGGTGTTTGTCCTACACTATATTAGCCCGTCGGCCTACAAGCGGGTGCGCCGCGCCGCCACTATAATGGTTCAGTTATGGCACCAAATTCGGCCGAATACCCAACTGAATCGTTCATGCCCACCCCCTGGCGCTTGCTGATTGTGGAAGACCGCGACAACAACCAGGCCT
>JAYUUW010000663.1:0-5068 GCA_043754665.1 Anaerolineales bacterium
CGGCCTGGCGCGTGATGGCGCCGGTGCTCGACCAGGCGCTGCCGGTGCATCTGTATCCACCCTGCGTTTTTCGTCGGCTCTATGACGACGGCTGCGAGAGGATCAGATAATTAGTCTCACAACCCCACCCTGCGATGAGCCGGTCCGCTGACGGTGTGGAGCGCGCCCTAATCTCCGTCAACTAAGACGAGCGGCAAGTTCTCGCCTGAAAATCAATCGTTCCCGTCTGTCTACCCTGGCCGCACGGCGGCGTCGGCCAGCGGCGCGGTGACCAGGTTGTGCCAGCTTTCGCCGGGAGCCAGCAGACGCGCCGCCTCAGACGGACCCCACGTACCGGGGAGATACAGATGCACCGGCAGCGCCTGGTCGAGCACCGGCGCCATCACGCGCCAGGCCGCCTCCACCGCATCTTCGCGCGTGAACAAGATCGGGTCGCCGCGCAACGCATCGCCCAGCAAGCGCTCATACGGCGACCCCGCCTCGCCCGACAGGTAGCGGGCCACCAGCTCCACCGCCTCGCCTTCCATGTTCTCGCCCGCCTTCTTGGCCTGCGCCCCCAATGACATAAGCACTTCTGGGCTAAGGCGGAAGCGCACATAGTTCGGCTCGTCCGTCCCAATAAGCGGAAAGGCGCTCTCGGGCGCGCGCCGCAGCGTCACCAGCACCTCGGTCGCGGTCACGGGCAGGTTCTTCCCGGCCCGAATGTAGAACGGCACCTCGGCCCAGCGCCAGTTGTCGATAAACAGCCGCAGCGCCACAAACGTCTCCACCGTCGACTCCGGCGCCACGCCGGCCTCCTGCCGGTAGCCCTCGAACTGGCCGCGCACCAGGTTGGCCGCGTCGAGCGGGCGCATCGACTTGAACACGATGGCGCGCTGGTCGCGGCTGGCGTCGGCGTCTTGGCGCGAGGGCGCTTCCATGGCCAGCAGCGCCACAATTTGCAGCAGGTGGTTCTGCACCACATCGCGCAGCGTGCCCACCTCCTCGTAAAACCGGCCGCGCCCCTGCACGCCGAAATCCTCAGCCATGGTGATCTGCACGCTCTCGACAAAATTGCGGTTCCAGATCGGCTCGAGGAACGTGTTGGCGAAGCGGAAGAACAGCAGGTTCTGCACCGCCTCCTTGCCCAGGTAGTGGTCAATGCGGTACAGCGCGCTTTCGGGGAAGTGTTGGTGCAGGGTCTGATTGAGGGCTTGCGCCGAGGCCAGGTCGCGGCCAAACGGCTTCTCGACCACCAGCCGCGCGTTCGCCGCGCAGCCCGACTGCACCAGCCCGAGGGCCACCGTGGCGAACAGGCTGGGCGGGATGGCCAGGTAGTGCAGCGGGCGCTCCGCCGTGCCCAGCGCCTGCCGTAGTTGGGCAAAGGTGGCTGGGTCGTTGTAGTCGCCGTCCACGTAGCCCAGCCGCGCCACCAGTTGGGCGAAGGCGGCCTCATCTAGGCCGCCGTTCTTTTCCAAACTCTCGCGGGCGCGGGCGCGCAGTTCCGGCAGTCCCCAGCCCGACTTGGCGACGCCGATGATCGGCATCTTGAGTTCGCCCTTTTGGATCAGGGCTTGCAGGGCGGGGAAAATTTTCTTATAGGCCAGGTCGCCCGTGGCCCCAAAGAACACAAACGCGTCGGCCGGCTGGTTGGCTGTCGGCACGGCGGCTTATTTGTGCTCGGCGTGCCCGCCGAACTGAAAGCGCAGCGCCGAGAGCAGTTGATTGGCAAAGTCGGCCTGGCCGCGCGACTCAAAGCGGCTGTAGAGCGCGGCGCTCAGCACCGGCACCGGCACGGCCTCGTCAATCGCGGCGGCCACGGTCCAGCGGCCCTCGCCCGAGTCCGACACGCGCCCGGAAAACTCGGCCAGGTCGGGGCTGTTGAGCAGGCTGATCGCGCTCAGGTCGAGCAGCCACGACGAGATGACGCTCCCACGCCGCCAGACCTCGGCCACCTCGCCCAGGTTGAAATCGTATTGATAGTGCTCGGGGTGGGCCAGCGGGCTGGTCTCGGCGTTGATGGCGCGCTGCTCCTGCCCGGCGTTGGCGTGCCGCAGGATGTTGAAGCCCTCGGCGTAGGCCTGCATCAGCCCATACTCAATGCCGTTGTGGATCATCTTGACGAAGTGGCCTGCGCCCGACGGGCCGCAGTGCAAATAGCCCTGGTCGGCGGTGCCGCGCGCGGCGGGGCGGCCGGGCGTGGCCGAAGCGGTGGCGTGGCCGGGGGCCAGCGTCGCGAAAATAGGGTCCAGGCGCTGCACAATCTCCGGCTCGCCGCCGATCATCAGGCAGTAGCCGCGCTCTAGCCCCCACACGCCGCCGCTGGTGCCCACATCCACATAGTGCAGGCCGTGCGCCTTCAGCATGGCGGCCCGGCGCAGGTCGTCGTGGTAGTACGAATTGCCGCCGTCGATGATGATGTCGCCGGGCGCCAGCAGCGGCAGCAGCGCGGCCAGTTCGGCATCCACCGCCGCCGCCGGGATCATGAGCCAGATGGCGCGCGGCTGGCTCAGTTGGGCCACAAAGGCGGCGCGGTTGGCGCTGCCAGTGGCCCCCTCGGCCGCCAGGGCCTGCACGCTTTCGGGGCTGCGGTCGGTCACCACCACCTGATGCCCAGCGCGCAGCAGGCGCCGTGACATATTCGCGCCCATGCGCCCCAGACCCACCATGCCTAATTCCATTGTTGCCGTCCTTATGAAAGGCGGGCTGCGCTTAGCCCGCCAACTGCTGCATTTGGTCTAGCCCGTAGCTGGCCGCGCCCAGCAGCGCAATGGAGCCGAGCACGATGGTGACCGGCATGCGCGCCACGACCTCGCTCAGGCGGCCCTTGTGGGTATAGGCCTGCTCGAAGCGCCCATCGGTCAACGCCGTGCGCAGGTGGCCGGTGACGCCGCCGGCCAGGTACACGCCGCCGGTGGCCAGCACCTTCAGCGCCAGGTCGCCGGTCTCGGCCCCCAGGATGTCGATAAACAGGTCGATGGTGGCGGCGCACAGCGCGCACTCGGGCGGCGTTTGCAGCGCGGCGGCGGTGATGATGGGGGCGCGATCTTCGGCGGCGGCCAGGCGCGCCGCCACGGCCGGGGTCTCAGGCGCGAAGCCGGTGTCGCGCAAGTAATCGTACAGGCCGGGCAGGGCCATGCCCGAGCACACGCGCTCGACGCTCACATGCGACCAGCGCTTGGTCATGTAGTCGAGCAGGCCCACTTGCAGCGGCCCGTGCGGCGCAAAGCCCGTGTGCCCGCCCTCGGAGGGGTGGGCGCGGTAGCCGCGTCCGTCCCAGGTGAGGTAGGCCTCGCCTAGCCCGGTGCCGGGCGCGATGACGGCGATGGAGCCTTCCGGCTCGGCCTGCCCGGCGTGCAGCGTCAGCTTCGCCTCGGGCGCGGCCCGCAGCACGCCGTGGGCCACGGCCTCCAGGTCGTTGAGCAGCCACACCGCCTTCAGCCCCAACGCCTCCCGCAGCGCCTCGGCCTCCACGGTCCAGGTCAGGTTGGTGATGCGCGCCCGCCCGTTGCGCACCGGCCCAGCGACATCGAAGCAGGCCGCCGTGATCGGGTGGGGGGCCTGGATGCGAAACTCGCGCACGATGGCGTCGAGCGAGTCGTAATCGCCGCTGAGAAAGCGCGCCGAGGCCAGCGGTTTACTCAACCCGCTCTCCGGCGCGTAAATAGCTACTTCGGTCTTCGTGCCCCCAATATCGCCTGCTAGCAGCATGGTCATGTCTCCTGGGCGCTTAATCTATCACAATCCGCGCCCGGCGTGTAGCAGGGTAATGGAGGTCAGTATGGCTTTCTCAAGAAGGGTAGGCGAGTAGAACAATAGATCCTCTTCGGTAGAATGTAAGTCGCCAAACCGCCATTCACCGAGGAGGATCTGCCATGGAGTATAGCAGTGTCGCACGCGTGCCGGAGCCGTTGGAGGCAGAGCTGCGCTATGCATTGGGGAGCTTGTATGACCGTTTTCAAGGCTTGAGCGACCCGCGCAAAGCCAAGGGCAAACGATACAGCCTGCTGATGCTACTGGTGGTGATCTTTCTGGCCAAACTGAGCGGGCGGGACAAACCGGGCGAAATTGCGGATTGGGCCAAGAACCAAGCGGACGCCCTAGTCCGGTTGCTGCACTTGCGCCGGGCGTGGATGCCGCACCACAACACCATCCGGCGGGTGTTCCAGGCCAGCGTGAGTGAAACGGAGTTCGAGCAATTGCTGGAAGCTTATCACCAGCAACCGGCGGACCAGCTCGGGGAGCTTTTGGCGCTGGATGGCAAGGCGCTGAAGGGCACGCGCCGATCGGATCAAGAGCGGTGTGAATACGTGGTGAGCGTTTACGACGGCCAGACCCAGCGGGTGTTGGTTCAGGAAGTGGTCGAAACTAAAGAAAACGAGATCGTGGCCGCGCCGCAAGCTTTAGCGCGCGTACCCTTGGCCGGCAAGACCGTGACTGGGGACGCCATCCATGCGCAACGGGGCCTGTCAGCCTACATTGTGGCCCAGAGCGGTGACTACCTGTGGCCGGTGAAGGCCAACCAACCGCAGCTATTGCAAGCCATTGAGCAGTTATTCGCCCCCCAACAGCCCCTGCCGGGCTGTGGCCAGATCGCGACGGACTTTCAGACGGCCCAGACCACCAACCGCGGCCATGGCCGGTTAGAAATCCGCACGATCCAGACGAGTGAAATGCTCAATGACTACCTGAATTGGCCGGGCGTGGGCCAGGTCTATCGGCTCGAACGGAAGTTTAGCTGGGTGCGCCGAAACCAAATCTACAAAACGAGCTGCGAAGTCGAATGGGGCATTACCAGCCTATCCCGCCGCGTCGCCTCGCCGGACCGACTTTTGGCGATCCGGCGGCGCCATTGGCTGATCGAAACCGGGCTGCATTACCGCCGCGACGTGACCTTCCACGAAGATGCCACGCGCATGACGCTTGGCCCGGCCGGGCGCATTCTGTCCCTGATCCACGACTTGGTGCTGGGCTTACTCAAAACGGCCGGCTTCAAGAATGCTGCTCAGGGACGCCGCTGGTTCGACGGCCACCTTCAGGAAGCCTTTGCGCTTCTAATCGCTGGCCAACTGCTTTCTTGAGAAAGCCA
>JAYUUW010000664.1:0-2246 GCA_043754665.1 Anaerolineales bacterium
GCCGATACCGCCGAGAGAGCCAGCAGTCCATAAGCGCGGTCACCGGCTTGCTAGGCGAGCTGTTCGGCGCTGCCCAGGCGGTGAAGGTCGCCAATGCCGAGCAGCGCGTGGTGCGCTATTTTGAGGCGATTAACGAGGCCCGCCGTAAGGCCACGCTCAACGACTTGCTCTTCACCGAGTTCCTGCAGTCTATCTTCACCAACGGCGGCAATATTTGCACCGGCGTACTGCTGTTGGTTAGCGCACAGGCCATGCAGAACGGAAGCTTCTCCGTGGGCGACTTCGCACTGTTTGTCTCCTACCTCGGCTGGCTCACCGTGGTGTCCAGCATGTTCGGCAGCTACCTCACGCGCTACCGGCAGATGGCTGTCTCGCTCGACCGGCTGTTGGCGCTGCTGCCCGACGCGCCGCCCGACACGCTGGTGCGTCATGTGCCTACCTATCTGCGCGGCCGGCTGCCCGACCTGCCCGCGCCCATTGCGACCCCTGCCGACCGGCTCGAGGCGCTGACCGCCGCCGGTCTGACCTATCACTACCCCGGCACGCCGAATGGCATTGATGACCTTAGCGTGCATCTGCCGCGCGGCAGCTTTACCGTCGTCACCGGGCGCATCGGCTCGGGCAAGACCACGCTGGTGCGCGTGCTGTTGGGCCTGCTGCCCGGCCAGGCCGGCGTCATCCACTGGAACGGCCAGGTGGTGGCCGACCCAGCCACGTTCTTTGTGCCGCCGCGCAGCGCCTACACGCCGCAGGTGCCGCGCTTGCTTAGCGAGCCGCTGCGCGATAATATCTTGCTCGGACTGCCGCCCCATCAAGTAGACCTGGTGGGCGCGGTGCGCGCGGCCGTGCTGGAGGCCGATGTGCCTGTCCTCGAAGCCGGATTGGATACGCTTGTCGGCCCGCGCGGCGTAAAGCTCTCCGGCGGGCAGGCCCAGCGCACGGCGGCGGCCCGCATGTTCGTGCGCGCGCCTGAATTACTGGTGTTCGACGACCTCTCGAGCGCGCTCGACGTGGAGACCGAACAAATCTTATGGGCGCGCCTCACCGACGCCCGTCGCGCCGGCCAGGCCGCCACCTGCCTGGTGGTCTCGCACCGCCGCGCCGTTCTGCGCCGCGCCGACCACATTCTGGTACTCAAAGACGGCCGCCTGGAGGCCGAGGGCACGCTGGATTACTTGCTTGCTAACTCGGTCGAGATGCGCCGCCTGTGGGCCGGCGACATTGGTGGTCCTGCGGAGGCCGAGGCCCACACCGCTGACTCTGGAGACGTTGATGACCAATCCCCCTGAACGCCAAGCCAAAATCGACCGCTACGGCCAGGCCCACGCCCTGCTCGTGGCCGCTGTGGCCCGCTACCCGCGCGCCATGTGGCAGGTCCGGCCCGCGCCCGAACTGTGGACCATTCACGAGATCATCGTCCACATCACCGACAGCGAGGCCAACAGCTTTGTTCGCCTGCGCCGCCTGATCGCCGAGCCGGGGCGCACGGTGCTGGGCTACGCCGAGGAAGTATGGGCCAAAGCCCTCGACTACCACAGCCAAAGCCCGAAAGACGCAATTGAGCTGTTCCGCTGGCTGCGCCACACCAGCAATGTGCTCCTGCTGGCCCAGCCCGACTCGGTCTGGACCCACACCGTCACCCACTCGGACAGCGGCCTGGTGACCATGGACGCCTGGCTCGACACCTACGACCGCCATGTGCCCGACCACATTGACCAGATGGACGCGGTCTACCAGGCCTGGCGCGCGCAGGGCGGCGCGTGAGCGCCCGCCCATGACCGCCGCTGCCATCGTCCCGCTCGACCTGTACTTCAAGGGCGCGCCGCACAGCATCGCCGCCTACCTCGTCACTGGCCCTGCCGGCCAGGTGCTGGTGGAGGCCGGCCCCGGCTCGACCCTGCCGCGCCTGCACGCCGGGCTTGCTGCCAATGGCCTCACGTCCGCCGACATCTCGGCCGTCCTGGTCACGCACATCCACCTTGACCATGCTGGTTCTGCCGGCTGGTGGGCGCGCCAAGGTGTGCCGATCCACGTGCACCACCTGGGCGCGCCGCACCTGATCGACCCGGAGCGTTTGCTCAGCAGCGCCCGCCGCATTTACGGCGACCAGATGGACCCGCTATGGGGCGAGTGCCTGCCCTCGCCCGCCGCGCAGGTCTTCGCCCACCATGACGGCGATGTGATTGAGGCCGCCGGCCTGCGCTTCACCGCGCACGACACGCCCGGCCACGCCCGCCATCACTTCG
>JAYUUW010000665.1:0-6866 GCA_043754665.1 Anaerolineales bacterium
AGGACACCAAGACCAAGTTTCAATACTTCTACTACCCCCTTCGGCAAGGCTACGGCGCGATTGTCGACCGCTTGTACGCAGAGGTCAAAGGCAGCGTCAGGCTTGGGGCCACGGTGCTTGGCTTTGAAACTGGGCCGGCTGGCATCACCGCCGTCAACTACGAGCTAAACGGCCAGACGCACCGCGAGCCCGTGTCGCATGTCGTCTCCACGCTGCCGTTGACCCTTACCAGCCGCATGCTCGGCCACCCGCTGCGGCTGAAGTATCAAAAGGTCGAGGCGGTCTACCTGCTTCTGAAGCGGCCCCGGCTCTCCGACAATCACTGGTACTACTTCATCGACGCCGACATGTCGATCAACCGCATGGTCGAGTTCAAGAACATGAGCGCCATCGACACGCCGGCTGACACCACCGTGCTGTGCGCCGAGGTGACCCAGGTGCATGCCGACGTGGTGGGGCGCGTGATTGCCGACCTGGAGCGGGCGGGGCTGCTGCGCCGCGACGAAGTCCTCGACACCAAGGTCGTGCGCGAGGATTTCGCCTACCCGGTCTACGACCGCTTATATGACGAGACACTGCGCGCGACGCGCCGGGCGCTCGGGCAATACGCCAACCTGCACGTGGTCGGGCGGGCGGCAGAGTTCGAGCACCGCGAAGTGGACGACAACTTCGCCGCCGCTCAAGAGGTGATCAATCGTATGACCGCTGGCCTGACCCCCTCGCCCGCGCCGGATGTCACCCCCGCCGCCGGCCCGCCGCGCATTTATGCGGTGGTGCTGGCCCTCAACAATTGCGCCGACACCCTGGAGTGTCTCGGCTCGGTCGAGGCCGCCGGGGTGCCGAATTTGCAGCTAGTGTTAGTTGACAACGGCTCCAGCGACGACACCCCGGCCCAGGTGCGGGCGCGTTTCCCGCAGGCGCACGTGCTCGAGAATGGGCGCAATCTCGGCGTGCCAGCCGGCTACAACGTGGGCTTTGCGTTCGCGCTCGCCGCCGGCGCCGACTATGTGCTGATGCTTAACAACGACACCACCATCCCGCCCGAGATGGTGCCGCAGCTGCTGGCCGCCGCGCAGGATGACCCGCAGGCCGGCATCGTGATGCCCCGCGTGCTGTATTATGGCAGCGACGACCATATCTGGTCGGCTGGCTGGCGCTATCGCCCCTTCCCCCCGGCCATTGTCATGGATGGCGGTGAACAGGCCGACCGCGCCCAACTCGACACCATCCGCCTCATTGAGTATGCCCCCGGCTGCGGCCTGCTAATCCATCGCCGCGCCTTCGAGCGCGCCGGCTTGTTCGACCCCGGCTACCTGTTCCTCTACGATGACTGGGACTTTTCGGAGCGGGTGCGCGCCCAGGGCCTGCACATCCGCTACGTGCCGCAAGCCCGCATGTGGCACAAGGTCTCGCGCACCACCAAGGGGCCGACCTCTGACCTGTTCTGGCGCATCTACGGCGCCAGCAGCGCCCGCTACTATCGGCGGCATGGCCGGCCGGCTTGGCTGTCGCTGCCGCTGCATGTGGGCTACATCGCCTTGCGCGAGTTCCTGGTCAAGCGCAACTACCGCTTCTTGGGCGCGTTTTGGGCTGGCTTGCGTGAGGGCCTGCGCCAGCCCTTAGGCGCCGTGCCCTCTGTGGAGGGCACGGCGGCCCCGGGGTCAACCAAATGACCGCCGCGCCGCCAGCCGGTCCCGGCGGGTCGTTGGAATTTGTCTCGGTCGCGTGCGACTGGTGCGGCACGCTCGAGGGCGAGCCGCAATTCTCCAGCCCCGATCGTTTGATGGGGCTGCCCGGACAGTTTCAAGTCGTGCGCTGCCCACAGTGCGGCCTGCGGCGGCAAAACCCGCGCCTGGCCTGGAACTCACTAACAGACTATTACCCTGAGGGCTATGATTCTTACGCCCGCCTCAACCGCGAATTGCCGCATGCTTGGCTGCGGCTCGACAAGCGCTACGGCTTTTGGAAGCATCTGCGGGCCGTTGAGCGTTTCTGCCGAGGCGGCCGGCTGCTCGACGTGGGCTGCGGCACTGGGCTGTTCCTCGAAGAAGCGCAGCGCTCGGGCCGCTGGGAACTGACTGGCGTCGAGCCTACGCCGTCCGCCGCCGTCTATGCCGCCCGGGCGCTCGGTGTGCCAGTGCACAACGGCCGCTTTGGCGATGTGGACCTGCCCGACGCGCACTTTGACGTCATCACCCTCTGGAATGTGCTGGAGCATGTTGAGTTCCCGGTGGCCGATCTGCGCCGGGCGCACCGCCTGCTCAAGCCCGGCGGGTGGCTGGTCTTTTCGGTGCCGCACTTCGAGAGTGTGGGGGCGCGGCTATTTGGGGAGCGCTGGGTCGGGTGGGACCTGCCGCGGCATCTCTACGTCTTCCCGGTCCCAGTCTTGGCTAAGATCATGGCTGGCTTGGGGTTTCGCTTGGCCGACACCCGCTGCCTGTCGACCAGCTATGACCTGCTTGGGCACAGCCTTGATTGGTGGTCGCAAGACTGGCCGCCCCAGCGCGCCGCCGCCCGCCGCCTGATGCTGCGCCTCTATCACACTGCCATGGTGCGAGCCCTGTTGGTGCTGCCGCTGTGGGCGGTCGATCGGCTCAAGCAGGCCGACATCCTGACGGTCTTTGTTCAGAAGGTCGCGGTGCCGTGACCACGCGGCGATGAAGGTCAAGCAGCGCCTGCTGGAGGCGTGGACCGCGATCACCAATGCCCCGCGCGCCCGCTGGCGTTGGTTGGGGTATGGCCTGACCGCCGCCGGGTTGCTCTATGTGGCCGTGCTGTTGGTGCGCGGCGGCGGCGATCTGCGCCTGATCGATTGGCAGGCCTATCTGCCGGCCAGTGTGATCGTGCTGGCGCTATACCTCGCTTCGCTTATCCTGCAATTCGTTGTCTGGGTGCGCGTGCTCTCGCCCCACCGCGCCCCCGATTGGACCGACGTCGAAATCTACGCCCGCATGATCCTTACCCGGCGTCTGCCGGGCGGCATCTGGCATTGGGTGGGGCGGGCGGCCATGTACACGGCGGCCACGCAATTGCCCACCCGCGTGGTGCTCTCAGCCAACCTGCTGGAATGGCTGCTGTTGGTCCTGGTGGGCTTCGGCTATGCCCTGACCAACCTGGTCGGACCGTTGGGGCCATATCGCTGGCTGCTGGCGGGGGCGGTCTGGGCCGGTGCGGTGGGGCTAGCCACGCTCTGGCAGCCTGGCAAACGGCGCTGGTGGGCGCGGCTGGCCGAGGGAGCCGGCTGGGTGGCGCTATACGCCGCCAGTTGGGCGCTGGGCGGGCTGATCTTATTCCTCTACGCCCAGGCCGGTGGGGCGGCGGTGGGCCTGCCGCAGGCCACTCAGGTCTGGGCGCTCTCTGGCGCCATCGGACTGATCGTCACGCTTATCCCAGCGGTGTTGGGCATTCAAGAGATCACCCTGACGGTGCTGCTCCAGCGCCAGATGCCGCCCGCGACCGCCCTGGTTATTGCCTTGCTGCTGCGGGTAGCGTTTACACTGGCCGATGTGCTGTGGGGGCTGGTGGGGTGGGGCCTAAGTGCGGCGATTCTGCGGCGGCAGGCCCGGGTGGTGGCTAAGCCGTAAGGCCGGGGCGCAATCGGCTGGAGCAATCAAGGGCGGGCTGGTCTGCCTCTGACCAGCCCGCCCTCGGTTTAACCGGCTTCAATGGGCGCTGTTAAGGCCACTCGACCAGGATGGTGCCCAGGTCGGTCACTTCGCCGGCGGTCACGACGACCAACAGTTCTTTGGTGGAATCCAGCGGGTCCGCCACGACTTTCGAGTCGAAGGGCGTCCAGACAAGCAGAGCGTAGGTGGCGGGCGGGGCCGAGAATGCAAACCGGCCCTCCGGGTCGGCGGCGATGTGCGGTGACCCCTCTTGCGTGATCGTGATCGTGTAGGCCGGGGGCGGGTCGAGCGGCACGATGTTGCCCAGGTAGATGATGTGGCCGTTCAACGGGCTGCCGGAGGCCTTGACCAGCACTTGCCCGGTGACGACACCCAGATCCGCGCTGGGGGTGGGCACTGCCATGGTCGGCAGGGACGTGGCGGTTGGCAGGTCGGCCGCGCTGGTCGCCGGCGCGGTGGCGGTGAGGGCGGGGGGCGAGCTGCAGGCCGTGGCCAGGGCCGCGACAATCAATAGATAGAACCATTTACGCATGCGGCTACCTCGATTCAATGACAGAGGCCACCGGGGATGCCGGTGGCCTCTGCTTTTTCCAACAGCACTCTAGAAACTAAAGTCCGTCGCCTTACGGAACGATACCGTTGTAGGCGAACAACTGGTCCTGGACCGAGGTGTTTTGAGGCGGATCGTTCTGGTCCTGGTTGGCGACGCACACAATCGGCTGGCTGGCGGTGATGGTGCCCGAGCCGATGTAGCCAACGGCCAACTGCGATTCAGACGGCTGGTAGAACAGGAAGGTGCCGCCCGGGTTGATGCTGCCCGACACGGTGGTCGGCCCCACGCCGGAGTAGGCCATGGTCATGGTCGTGGCCGAGCCGCCGACATTCTGGCAGGTGACGCTAGAGTTGTAGTCGAAGTAATCCTTCATGACGATCGGGGTGCGCACTTGCGTGCCGCCGGCCGCGAAGCCCGAGTAGCTGGCCGCGCGATTATAGGCGTTCGACTCGTTGACCAGCAAGACGATCGGCTGGCCGCCGCTGACGACGGTGACGCCGGTCAGGCTGCCGGACGGGACGGCGGTGGAGGGCGTGTAGATCTGCACGGCGCTGTTCGAGGCCACGTTGAAATTCTGCACCTGGCCCGTGCCGTAGGTCACGGTGATGGGCGTGGTGCTGCCGCCGATGTTCTGGACGGTGAGCGACGTGTTGTAGCCGAAGAAGGCGTTCATGATCACGGGCGCGTACGCGGTGGTGGAACCGGCCGCGAACGGGTTATAGGAATAGAGCTGATTGTCAGCCCCAGCCCTGCCGTAGATGTTTACGATCGGGGCGATGTTGCCGGTGCCGATGATCTTGGCCGAGTAAGCGATATCCTGGCCGAGCTCGGCCGCGCCTTCCTGCTCGAAGCTGACCGAGGCGTTGGCGGCCACGGCATTGATGGTCGTGGTCTTCACCGCAACCGGATTGCCCTCGGCGTAGATTTCGACGGTGATGTTGATGGGCCCGGAGGTGGCATTCTGGACCACGATATCCGAGTAGTAACTGAAGAAGTTGTCATAAATGCCGGGCGCGTACCAGGTGGTGGCGAGCTCGTCCGCGGCCACGCCGTTGTGGCTGGCGCCGCTGTTCGAGTCGCTGAAGTTCACCACCGCGGCCACGGGCTGGTCGCAGCTCACGACGCCGGAGTAGGCGCCGCTCGCCAACGCGCCGATGTCGGGGGTATAGACGAAGAGGCTATCCCCGGGGGCCACATTCACGGGGCTGGGGGTCGAGTACGAGGTGGCACCGCTGCTGTTGTAGAAGGCGTAGGTGCAGCTGGCGGTCGAGGCCCCCAGGTTTTGCACCCGGAACGCAGTGGCGAACGGGCCACCCGGGGCGGGGACGTCCGCGCTTGCCACGGTGGCCATCGCCATCATGGTGAGCAGGACAAGTCCGGTGGTCAACAACTTCTTCTTCATAGATAGTCCTTTCATTCGACGGATACCATACCCACGTTTGCGGGTCTAGGATGGTGTGACTATAGCCGGGCCGGGCCGGCAGGGCAATAACACCTTTGAATTGGGGCGGCCAAAATGGCCTGAATCCCACTAATCCCTTTGGGTGAGCGGCCATTTTGGCCGTCCGCCAAACGACAGCTTAACATAATGGCGATCCCTCCCGGCCATTCTAAGGCAGTTGAATGGTAAAGATGGCCTGGTAGGCCAGGTTGTCGGTGACCGGGCCGGCTGCGGTTCGGCCGCCTAGAACATATAGTTCAGTCTCGACGATGGTCGCGCCCAGGCCCAGCCAGCCGGCGGGCGTGGGCAGGTCGAACGCCTCCCAGCCGGGGCCGGCGGGCCGCAGCTTCACTGGGGCGGCCTCTGGGTCCGCGCTGCCGCCGACGATGTGGATGATGTCGGCGATGCTGGCGACGCCGAACCGGGCGCGCCCATGGGGCAGCGGGGTAGCGGTGTGCCAGGGCGCGCCGCCGGGCTGGTCGGCTTCGGGGGTGTACTGCTCGTTCACGGCCAGCAGCTCGCCCCCCGCGGTGCCGCCGATGACGTAGATGCGCCCGCCGGCCACAGCCGCGCCGGCAAAACCGCGCGCCGTCGGCATGGCGGTGGCGGTGTCCCAGGCGTCGGCGCTCGGGTCGTAGACCAGCACGGTGTCGACATAATCGGCGCCATCCCAGCCGCCGAACAGGAACAGCCGGCCCTCAAAGGCCGCTAGCGCATAGCCACTGCGTGGGGCGGGCAGGGCGGCGCGGGTCTCCCAGGTGGCCAGCCGGGGGTTGTAGGCTTCCACGGTGGTGGTGATGGCCCCCGACGCCAGCCGCCCGCCCGGCACGTAGATGACGCCGCCAATGACGACCGCGCCGATATCGGCCACGGCCAGCGGCTTGGCGGGCAGGCGCTCCCACGTGGCGGCGGCTGGGTCGAAGCGCTCGACCGCGCCGGTGACGGTGGCGGTCAGGGTGCCAGAGACGGTGACCTCGCCGCCGATGGCGTAAATCTGGTCTTCGTAGGTGGTGACGGCCAACCCGGCCCGGCCGGTGGGCAGGGCGGCGGCGGCGCGCCAGCGCGGGACGGCGGTGCGCGGGATGTTGGTGGGGGCCAAGGCCGTGGGTGTGCCGGGGCGGGCGCTGTAGGCCCACAGGCTGAAGGCGACCAGCACCACGGCCAGCAGGCCCAGCCCTAGCCAGAGCGCCCAGCGCGGCCGGGTCGGAACCGGAACCGGAACGAGCAGGGCGGCGGGCGTCAAAGC
>JAYUUW010000666.1:0-2871 GCA_043754665.1 Anaerolineales bacterium
GAGACGGCCTTGACGATCACAAAGCCCATCGGGATCGAGCCGATAATATACGCCGCAAGCACGACTAACAGCAGCATGAGGACATCCTCCACATAGGGAACGGTCGCTTTAGCATAGTCATAACCCCCAACCGGGCCGAGAGTTACTCCCCCAGGCGCACCGGCACTTCTTGCACCCGGCCATCGGCCAGGCTAAACCCGCGCACCCCCCAGTCCGCGCCGTCAGGGGCCAAAATCAAGTATACGGCGTCGGGGTAAAACGACTGGGCCAGGTCGGTGGCCGAGGGCACCGGTGGGCCGGCCGGGTGCGAGTGAAAGATCCCGCACAGCTCCCAGCCGGCGGCTTCGAGCGCCAGCATAGCCTCGACCTGCTGGGTGGCGTCCATTTCGTAGGCCACCGGGCTGTGCAGCACATTCTCCACCGGGTAGACCTGCACCACCCGCCCCGCCAACCCCGCCAGAAGGCCACAGGCTTCGTCTGGGGCGTGGCGCTGCACGTGGGCGACCATAAAGGCGCGCTGCGCTGGAGTGAGGGCTAGGCTGGGGCTGGGCATCTACGATCGTGGCCAGTACTTCTGCCTGGGCCGTCATTATAGCATTCCTGATCATGGAAGGTAGATTTAGGTTAGGGGTTTCTAACCTGGCCAACAAGAGCCGGCTGCCAGGGGCCGCGCATTTGGCGGCGTGCACCGTCGCCGTAGGGCTTGACAGACGCGGTCGGAGTGCTTACAATAGCTTAAATTAGGTAAGACTAAAAGTATGTTTCGGAGATGCATACATGGTCTCGCACGCGGTAGAAAACTACTTGAAAGCCATCTATGAACTGGCCGAAGACAGCAGCAAGGTGAGCACGTCGGCGCTGACCGAAAAACTCGGCGTTAAGGCCCCCTCGGTGACGGGGATGCTGCAAAAACTGGCCGAATCCGAACTGGTGAATTACGAGCGGCACCAAGGCGTTACCCTGACCCGCGCCGGCCGCGAGATAGCGCTGGAGGTCATCCGCCATCACCGGCTGATCGAGCTGTATCTCTCGCGCGCGCTCGGCTATGACTGGGACCAGGTGGACGCCGAAGCCGAGAAGCTGGAGCACGTGATCTCTGAGGAGTTCGAGGACCGCATTGCGGCCTTTCTGGGCGAGCCGACCCATGATCCCCACGGCGACCCCATTCCGAGTAAGGATGGCAGCGTGACCGACTACAGCCGCACGCCGCTCACCGGAGTCGATGCCGGGCAAACTACCCGTGTGGCGCGGGTGAGCGACGACGACCCGGCGCTGCTGCGCTACCTGGCTGAGTTGGGCATGGTGCCGGGGGCAATGGTGACCGTGACCAGCCGCGCGCCGTTCAGCGGGCCGATGCATGTGCGCGTGGGCGGCGCGGACGAAGCTAGCCATGCGCTGGGCCGCGAAGTGACCGACCAGGTCTTCGTGGACGAAAAGGCCGCCGCCTAACAGCGGCGCGCACACCGACCCCGACCACGGGCCGGCAGAACACGCCCCATTTGGCGCCCGGCCGGTGTACCGGCCGAGCGCCGTTGCTTATGGACCGCCCCCTGCCCCCTCACTTTACGCAGCGCGTCGTTGAGCTATATGGCGAGGCGGGCCGCGCCTGGCTGGCGGACCTGCCGCGCCTGCTCGCCGCGTGTGGGGCGCAGTGGGACCTGCACGTCGGCGCACCGTTTGACCTCTCCTACAACTATGTCGCCCCCGCCACGCGGGCCGACGGCGCGCCGTGTGTGCTCAAGCTGCGCCCCACACCAGACGAACCGTGGACCGAGCTAGACGCCCTGCGGCACTACGCCGGCCACGGCTGCGCGGCAGTGCTGGCCGCCGACCCGGCCCTGGGCGCGATGCTGATCGAACGGCTGCGCCCCGGCACGCGGCTGGCGACTGTGCCCGACGACGAGGCCACGGCTATCGCGGCGAATGTGATGATGCTGTTGTGGCGGCCCGCGCCGGCCGCGCACAGCTTTCCGACCGTGGACGCGTGGATGGCGGGCCTGGGCAAGCTGCGGGCGCATTATGGAGGCGGCACCGGCCCGTTCCCGGCGGCGCTGGTGGCGCGGGCCGAGGGGCTGGCCGCCGAGCTGCGCGGGGGCGGCAGCGCGCCGATGCTGCTGCACGGCGATCTGCATCACGACAACATTCTGGCGGCCGAGCGTGCTCCGTGGCTGGCGATTGACCCGCAGGGCGTGGTGGGCGACCCAGCGTTTGAGGCCGGGGCGCTGCTGCGTAACCCGCTGGCGGGCGTGCGCACTTGGCCCGACCTGGCGGCGCGGACGGCGCGGCGCCTGGACATCCTGGCCGAGCGCACCGGCCTGGACCGGCAGCGGCTGGCCGGCTGGTCGCTGGCGGGCGCGGTGCTCTCGGCGTGG
Source organism: Anaerolineales bacterium (assembly GCA_043754665.1). Taxonomy (GTDB): domain Bacteria; phylum Chloroflexota; class Anaerolineae; order Anaerolineales; family UBA6663; genus JADZEK01. Next base: position 2,373 of record JAYUUW010000666.1, read on the forward strand.
TGGAATGTGGAAGACCACGGCGAGTACGACCCCACGGAAATGCGGCTGGCCGAGGCGCTGGTGACATTGATGTAGGGCTACGCTGGAACGCAAAACCGGGTAGGCTTCGGGCCTACCCGGTTTTTTGATTCGGAGCGAAGGCCGAGTGGCCTAGCCGCCGCCAGCCGGGCCGCCGAGGCCGCCCTCGGTGAGCTTGCGCACATCGCCGAGGAGCGCGTCGATGTCGGCCAGGGTGATGGGCTGGCCGGTGTCCTTGTTGGCCAGCGTGCCGGCGGTGATGCGCGCCGCCGCCACCTCGCGGATGGTGGTGTTGTGCTTCATGGCATCCTTGACCAGTTCGGCCGCCGCCACGTAGCCAATGAGCGGGTTGAGCGCCGTGGCGATGATGGCGTTCTTGCCGAGCCAGCCCTCGGCTTTGGCGCGCTGGGCGGTCACGCCCACCACGCAGCGGTCGGTGAAGGCCCGCACCGCGCCGATCATGATCTGCATGGCCTCGAAC
>JAYUUW010000667.1:0-3094 GCA_043754665.1 Anaerolineales bacterium
GTGGAACGTCGACCTGCTGGGCGTCGACAGCCCCGCCGCCGACGCCGAGCTGGCGGCTGTGGCCGTCACCTTCTTCCGGCTCATCGGCTTCAGCGCCACCGACATCAAGCTGCAATACAACAACCGCCGCCTCATGGATGCCGAACTGGCCGCCCTCAACCTGACTGAGAACAAGAAAGATGTCTTCCGGCTGATCGACCGGCGCGACAAGATGAGCGCCGAAGCCTGGGAGCGCTACGCCGGTGAGGTCGGCGTCACGCCCGCCCAACTCGACGGCCTCAAGGCCCTGCTGGCGAACAGCCAACTGTGGCAGAACTCCGACGAGTGCCGCGCCTTCGTGGCCGCCGCCGAGGCGCTGGGCATTGGCGACTACATCGAGTACGACCCGACGGTCATTCGCGGGCTGGACTACTACACCGGCACGGTCATGGAAGCCCGCGACCGCGAAGGCGAATTCCGCGCCATCTTGGGCGGCGGGCGCTACGACAACCTGGTAGGCGATGTGGGCGGCGACCGGCTGCCGGGCGTCGGCTTCGCCATGGGTGATGTCGTCATCGGCCTGGTGGCGCAGAAGTACGGCAAAGTACCGCCGCTGCGCCCCTCCCCGGCCGACATTCTCGTCACCCAGTTCGACAAGACCAGCGGCTCCGAGGCCCTGCGGCTGGCGGCTGAACTGCGGGCCGGCGGCGTGCGCGCCGAGTGGTACCCCGAGGCCGTCAAGCTCGAGCGCCAACTCAAGTACGCCGACGCCACCGGCGTGCGCCTGGCCGCGCTCATGGGGCCCGACGAGGTGGCGCAGGGCACGGTCACGATCAAAGACCTGTCCACGCGCACCCAAGAGAGCATTCCGCGCGGGGAGGTGGCGGCGCGGGTCAAGGCGCTGCTCAGCGCCGTCAGTTAGCGGCGGCGGGGCCGAAATGCCGGTTTTGCCTTGCCCCGCCCGCCAGACCATGATAGAATTCCGTCCGTTGCTGAGGGTTGACAGCCTCACGCCCCCGCGTGAGGGATATGGTGCCTGTAGCTTAATGGCAGAGCACTGCACTGTGGATGCAGATGTTGCGGGTTCGAGCCCCGTCAGGCACCCCTAGCACGTTAAAACCGAGAAGCCCCTGGGATTTCCAGGGGTTTTCGCTTTAAGCGGGCAATCCAAAACCGCCTATACTTCCAACTGCCATCAGACGATCGAACACGTCGAGGAAGGAGCAGGGCAGGCGTGGCAGGCCGAGGACACCCATGACACTGCGAGCAAAAACCCTACTGGTCATTGGCGTCACCCTGGTCGGACTGCTGGCCATCCTCTACGCCGCCGCCCAACTCATCCTCTTGGCCGGCTTCGAGCGGCTGGAAGCGCAGGATATGCGCCAGAACGTGCGCCGCGCCGCCGACGCGCTGGCCGACGACCTGGAGCGCCTGAACAGTACCGCCCTCGATTACGCCGCCTGGGACGATACCTACGCGTTCGCGGCCGGCGAAAACCCCGCTTACGTCGAGAGCAACCTGGTCGAGCAGACCTTTATCAACCTGGGCCTCCATGTCCTGGTCATCCTCAACGCGGACGGCGACGTGATGTACAGCGGCGGCTTCGACCAAGCGACGGGTCAGGCGGCGCCGGTGCCAGCGGGCCTGGCCGCGTATTTGACACCCACCAGCCGGCTGCTGCAGCATAGCGCCGAGACCGACAGCCAAACCGGCCTGCTGCTGATCGGCGACGACGCGCTGCTGGTCGCGGCCCGCCCGATCCTGACCAGCGACTACACCGGCCCGATTCACGGCACGCTCATCATGGGCCGCTACCTAGACCAGGCCGCCATCGAGCACCTGGCGCAGATCACCCACCTCAGCATCCTGGTCGCCCCGGTCGACAGCCCCACCACTCTGCCCGACTATAAGACGGCGCAGGCCGCAGCCGGAGCCGAGACGCCGATCGCCGTGCAGCCGTTGGAGGCCGGCGGGGTGGCGGGCTACATCCAACTGCTCGACCTCGACGGGCGGCCCGCCCTCATCCTGCGCGTCGAGGCCCCGCGCGCCATCTACGAGGAAGGCCAGAACAGCGTCACTTTCTTTCTACTGGCGCTGCTGCTGACGGGGCTGGTGTTTGGCGCGCTAATCTGGCTGCTATTGGAGCGACTGGTGTTGCGGCGGCTGGCGAACCTCAGTTACAGCGTGCGGGCCATTGGGGCGCAAACTGACAGCGCCGCGCGCGTGGCCGTCACCGGCCACGACGAGCTCTCGAACGTGGCCACGGCCATTAATGGCATGCTGCAAGCGCAGGCCGCCGCCAACGCGGCCACGCGCGCCAGCGAGGAGAAGTTTCGGAAGCTGGCCGAGACATCGGCCGCCGCCATCTTTATCGCTCAGGGCACGCGCGTGCGCTACGCCAACGCGCGGGCCGAGGTGCTCACCGGCTATACCCACCACGACCTGCTGAATATGCCATTCCAGGCCGTGGTGCCGCTAGCCGGGCCGAGCGAGCAGAAATTGGTTGACCGCGCGTTCGATGAGGGCGAGAGCCGCCTAGGCCAATATGAAATTCAGGTGGTCAGCCCGCGCGGGCCGGCGCGTTGGCTGGAGGTGACGGCCGGGCCGATCGAGTACGAGGGCGCGCCGGCGACCATTGCCACAGCGTATGACATCACCGAGCGCAAGCACGCTGAGGAAGGGCTGCAAGCCGCCAACGACCAACTGATGGCACTGGTCACCCAACTGGGCCACCGCAACCGCGAAGGCGGCCTGCTGTCGCAAATGAGCGACCTGCTGCAAGCTTGCCCGACGGCCGAAGAGAGTTACACGGTGATGGCCCAGTTCTTCCGCCAACTGCTGCCGGCGCAGGCCAGCGCATTGTATTTATATCGCGCCTCCCGCGACAAGCTGGAGGCCGTGGCCACCACCGGCAGCTTTCCGGCCGCGCCGCTGGAGCCGCCCTTTGCGCCTGAAGCCTGTTGGGCGCTGCGCCTGGGCCACACCCACAGCGTCACCGGGCCGGGCGCGGGGCCGCAGTGCGCCCATATCGCGGCGACCCCACCGGGCGGCTATCTGTGCGTGCCGATTGTGGCGCGGGGCGACGCGCTGGGCGTGCTGCAGGTCCGCTTTGCCG
>JAYUUW010000668.1:0-2482 GCA_043754665.1 Anaerolineales bacterium
CGCATTCTCCAGCGGAGCGAGCAGCAGCGCCGCCAGCGGCGCACCGATCTGCGCCCCTTCACCGCCGACGACGAATTTCTGCGTCAACTGCCGCGCTGCGACCTTGGCCTGCGTCACCGCAGCCAGCGACTGCTGCGCCGACTGCGTCAGCGTTTGCTTGAGGTTCCACAAGCGCTCACTGAGCGACACATGGTAGATATGCGGGTTGACCAGCCGCTTGACGCCGGGGTCGAGGCGCTCCAGGTCGGCGATGCGGGCGGCGCGCATGCCTTCAATGTCGGGCTGGTCGTAGACTAGCTTGCCCTCATCGAGAATGTCGACTAGCAGCGGCTCGACGGCCGACAACTCGGCGCGGCGCAGGTTGCGGTAGCGCGTGTGGTTCACCGGGTGATGCAGAACAAGGGGGTCCATCACTTCCGGCGTTTCTTCGGTCAGGCCCAGCAGGTCGGTTGTCGCCCGGCCGCGCTGATCATACAGCCGCCACACGCGCTTGTGGCCGGGGTTGAGCGTCTTCTCCGGCGTCTCCGACACCTTAATCGCCGGCACCCACGCCCCACCCTGCTGCAGCGCCACCAGCTTATACACGCCATCTAGCGCCGACTGCCCGCGCGAGGTAATCAGCCCCGTGCCCACGCCATACACCAGGCGCTTAATCAACTGGTCGGCGTCCACGCCGTACTGCGGGGCCTCGTCCTGAATCTGCGTGATGATCTGCCAGATGATGAGCTCGTCCAGATTGTTGGAGAGCACAATACTGGTGTCTGCAAACCCGGCCGCGTCGAGCTGCTTGGCGGCCTGAATGCTCAGATAGGCCAGGTCGCCCGAGTCCAGCCGGATGCCGACCGGGCTGTGACCCTTGCGCCGCAGCTCTTCAAACACGCGGATGGCGTTGGGCACGCCGCTCTCCAGCGTTGAGATGGTATCGACCAACAGCAGGCATTCGTCGGGGAAGACCTCGGCGTAGGCGCGGAAGGCCCCCAGCTCGCCCTCGCCCAGCGCCATGAAGGCCTGCACCAGACTGTGGGCGTGCGTGCCCTTGGGCGGATAGCCGAGCACATGCGACAGCCCCACATTCGAGCTAAAGTCTGCGCCGCCAATCAGCGCCGCCCGCCCGCCCGCGTTCACGCCCGTGGCGTGGCCGCGCCGCATGCCAAATTCGAGCACCATGCCGCCGCGCGCGCTGGCGTGAATGCGCGCCGCCTTGGTGGCAATGAGGGTCTGATAGTTCAGCAGGTTGAGCAGCGGCGTCTCGAGGATTTGCGCCATGCCCAGCGGGCCGCGCACCACCGTCAGCGGCTCGTTGGGGTGCACCACCCGCCCCTCCGGAATGGCCGACAGGCTGATGGCGTCAAAGTTGCCATACGCACTCAGCCATTTGAGAAACGGCTCATCGAACATCTGGCGGCCGGTGCGGTCGCGCTGGCTGCGCAGGTGGTCCAGGTCGGTCGGGCGCACGCGGGCCGTGCGCATCCAATCGAGCAGCCATTCCAGCCCGGCGTTGATGCAGAAGCCGGCCTGGTGGTCGCCGTAGTCAGGGTAATGCCGAAAGAAGTGGTCAAACTGCGCCGGCGTCTCGTGCAGGCCCAGGCGGAAGTACACCTGCGCCATCGTCAGTTGGTACTCGTCGGTGTAGAGGATGCCTTCAGCGGTCGCTTCTGCCTGTGGATTCATAGTCGCATTCACTGGTGCGCCGGAGCGCCGATGGGTTGTGCGGCCTAGTCATCTCCGCTACGCTGGTAAATCAGCGCTGGCTCTGATCTACCTCTTTCTATTGCTATTTTCTCTTATTCGCCTGGCCGCTCGTAGAAGCACAGCAGCGTGGTGCCATATTTGCGCTCGTCCACTAACTTCAGGTGCTCCAGCGTCTGCGGCTCATATTCTTTGGGGTCGATCTGCGCCACCACCACGCCGTCGGGGTTCACCCAGGCGGGGCGGGCGTCGAGCGCGGCCAGGGCCTGCACCCACAGCCCCTTGTACTGCGGCGGCGCGACGTGGATGTAGTCGAAACCCTCGCGCGGCGCGTTGCGCAGGAACACGAACGCATCGGTGCGCAGCACTTTGCCCTGGCGGGTGAAGCCCACCGTGCGCAGGTTGGCCTCGATAGTCTTCACCGCCTCGCGGTCGCTCTCCACAAAGGTGGCCTTCGCCGCGCCCCGGCTGAGGGCCTCAATGCCTACACTGCCGGTGCCGGCAAACAGGTCGAGCACCACCGCCTGGTCGAGATCGCCGGCCAGCAGGTTAAAGAGCGACTCTTTGGCCCGGTCGGAGATCGGGCGCGTGCTGTCGCCCGGCACCAAGGCCAGCCGCCGCCCCTTGGCGGTCCCGGCAATTACGCGTATTCCTGGCATGCCTGCGCCGTGCCTTTCTCGGTATTATGCAAACAGACTAAGGGTTTGTCCAAGAATTAGTTGTCCGTTTGCGCCGCGGATGAGTTGTGCGGGCGGATGGTGTAGTTCCACTTTGGGAGTATGCGGTGTCGCAT
>JAYUUW010000669.1:0-6452 GCA_043754665.1 Anaerolineales bacterium
GCCAACCGGCCGCGCCCCCCACGCTTTGACCGGCGGGGTTTGAACTTTAGCGCCCGCTCGGGAGTGTTCCTGCTAGGACTGCACGACTGAGACTGACCCGGCGCCGCGCCGGGAGGACTGGAATGCTATGGTCGCCTACATCATTCGCCGTTTGCTGCTCCTGCCCCTGACCATCTTTGGCGTCACGCTCCTCATCTTTGCCATGCTGTACACCTTAGGGCCGGTGCAGCGCTCGGCGCTGTATGTGCGCGATATCCCGCACACCGAAGGCGCGCTCGACGCCATCATCCGGCGCTATGGCCTCGACCGCCCGATTTATGAGCAGTATTGGAATTGGCTGGTCGGTCGCAAGGATACGGTGACAGGCGAGATCAGGGGCGGCGTGCTGCGCGGCGACTTTGGCTACTCGCGCACCGGCAATCAGCCGGTAGTTGACCTGATCTTGCACCGCCTGCCGGCAACGGCCGAGCTGGCGCTGTGGAGCGTCTTTCCCATTATTGGCGTCGGTGTGTGGCTGGGCATTCAAGCGGCGGTGAATCACAATAAGCCGATTGACCAGGCTGCCCGCATTTTCAGCATCGTCGGTTATTCGTTTCCCTCGTTTGTGTTTGGCTTGCTGGTGCTGCTCTTCTTTTATGCCCAGCTCAAATGGTTCCCGCCCGGCCGCCTGTCAGACTGGGCCGGGCAGGCGGTCCTCGCGGACGGTTTCACCCGCTTCACCCAACTGAACACCGTGGACGCGCTGCTCAACCTGCGGCTCGATATCTTTATCGACGCCCTGCGCCACATGGTGCTGCCCATCCTCACCCTCTCCTACATCTCGTGGGCGCTGCTGCTGAAGATCACGCGCTCGTCCATGCTCGAAGCGCTGCGGCAAGACTATGTCACCACCGCCCGCGCCAAGGGCCTGCGTGAGCGCGATGTCATCGGCCAGCACGCCCGGCCCAACGCGCTCATCCCCGTGGCGACCGTCAGCGGCCTGACCATCGTGGGCCTGCTCAACGGCGTGGTCATCACCGAAACCATCTTCAACTACCCTGGCATTGGGTCGGCCACCGCCACGGCGGCGGCGGCGCTCGACGTGCTGACCGTGCTCGGCTTCGTGATGTTCAACGCTACCCTGCTCATCGTCGCCAACCTGGTCGTGGATGTGATGTACGCCTTCCTCGACCCACGGGTTCGGCTTAGCTAAGGAGGCGCCGCGTGGCTACCAACACTGCCGCCGCCCGACCCACCGCCCGTGACATTGAGGCCGTCGCCCTGCGCGAGCCCAGCCGGCTCGAGCGCTTCGTCGGCCCGGACTGGTACCGCATCCTGCGCGGGCTGGTGACCAACCCGCTCTCGATTGCGGGCATGATCCTCATTGCCCTGTTCTTCGCGGTCGGCATCTTTGCGCCGTTGCTGGCCCCGCCGCTGGGCAACCCCTACACCATCCCACGCGACGGCTTCAACCCCGTACCGCGCCCCCCCGGCTCCGAGTGGCGCGTGCGCCCGCCGCCGGTGGCCGGCTGGTACACCGCCCTGACCGGCAAGACCGAATGGGTGCACCTGTTCGGCACCGCCAGCGGTCAGTGGGATATCTACTACGGCATCATCTGGGGCACGCGCACGGCCATCTTCACCGGCGTGCTCATCACGGCCATTACCCTGTCCATCGGCATCCTGGTCGGCTCGCTGGCCGCCTACTATGGCGGCTGGGTCGATGACGTGCTCATGCGCATCACCGAAGTCTTCATGGCTTTCCCGTTCCTGCTAGCGGCCCTGACCCTCTCGGCCCTGCTCTCATCCACGCCCATCGGCCGCACCATTTGGGCCCCAACGATTGCGCTGGTGTCGTTCGGCTGGATGACCTATGCCCGCGTGGTGCGCGGCGACATTCTCACCGTGCGCGAGCGCGACTATGTGCTGGCGGCGCGCGTCATCGGCGCTAAAGACAGCCGCATCTTGCTCAAGCACATTTTGCCCAACGCCATCTTCCCCACGCTGGTGCTGGCCTCACTCGACGTAGGCACCTACGTCATCTCGTTCGCCGCGCTCAGCTTCCTGGGTGTGGGCACCGAGGTCGGCTATGCCGACTGGGGCCAGATCATCGCCTTTGCCCGCTCGTGGATCTTGAGCCTCGATACCTACTGGTACATCATCGTGTTCCCGGGCATGGCCCTCATCCTGTTCGGGCTGGGCTGGAACCTGGTGGGCGACGCCCTGCGCGACATCCTCGACCCCAAGCTGCGCGGCGTGCGCGGCTAGCGCCGCCGGATCGGTACGCGTTCGTGCTCCTGCGACTGTGCGCCGGGAGGCAGCCTAAGCTGTCTCCCGGTTTTGTCTCCCGCCCCACCCCCCAGCGCCGCCGGCCTCGCGCCGGCCTTGGCCCGCATACGCGGCGGCCCCCCACGAGGCGGGCGTGACCGCACGCCGCTGGGGCCTGGCCCTGTGCGCGCTGGGCGCGGTGCTGCTGCTGGCGGCGCTGGCCTTGCCTGTGCGCCCGCTGGCGGCGGCGGCGGCCCAGGCCGCCACCGTGACGGCGGTGCCCACCGTAGACCGGCTGGCCGCGCCGCCCACCGTGGAAAACCCCAGCCAGGCCGATGTGGGCGCGCAGGTGTTCTGGCTGAACTGCCAGCCCTGCCACGGCGACGTAGGCCAGGGGCTGACGCTGGACTGGATCAACCAATACCCACCAGAAGACCGCAACTGCTGGGAGTCGGGCTGCCACGGCGACCGGCCCTACGACGACGGCTTTACGCTGCCCCAGGCTGTGCCGGCCGTCATCGGGCCCGACACGTTATTACGCTTCAACTCGGCCGCCGACCTGCACACGTTTATGAGCCGGACCATGCCGTATAACGCGCCCGGCAGCCTGAGCGCAGCCGAGTATTGGGCGCTAACGGCCTTCTTGCTGCGCGCCCACGCCGTGGCTACGCCCGCGCCGCCGCTCGACAGCGCCGCGCAGGCCGCGCTGATTGGTATTCACGGCACGGTCACGCCGCCGACTGCCACGGTGCCGGTGCCGACGCCCACGCCTGTGCCGCCGCCGCCGTTGTGGGCGCGGCCGGGCGGCGAATGGCTGTGGCTGGGCGGGGTGGCGGCGGCGGTGGCGCTGGCGGCTGGGCTGCTGACCTGGCGGGCGCGCCGGTCGCCGCCAAATACCGGGAGTAATGATGCGTAAAGACGCTGGCGGTTCGCCCCCACCGCTTTCAGCGGCCGAGGTATTTCGGCTGGGCCGCCGCACAGCGCCCGGCCCGAGTTTGGCGCGGCTGGGGGCGCTCAACGGCCTATTGGTCGGGCTGGCGCTGGCGCTGGGCGCGTGGCTGCCGGAGGCGCTCACCCTGGGCCAAAGCCCGGTGCGGCTGGTCTACCCGCTGCTGCTGCTGGGCACGGCCGGCGTGCTGGCGCTGACCACGCTGGCCGGCTGGCTCACGGCCCGCTGGGAGGCGGCCCCGGCGGCGGTGCTGGTATGGGGCGCGGCCACGGCGCCCGTCGTGCTGCTGATGGGCCACCTGCCGTATGACGGCCGCAATCTCCTCATCTGGCTGCTCGACCCGCGCTTCGCGGGCCGGGTGGTCTACAGCTTTGACGCCGGCGCGCAGACGCGCATGTGGGTGGCCGGGTTCTTCCTGGCGCTGGTGCTGCTGCTGCTGGGCCTGGTGCAGAACTACCGGCTGGAGGGCGTGCGCGGCGCGCTGACCCGCGGGCGGCTCTCGTTCCGCGCCAGCGCCTTGCTGCTGCTGCCCCTGCCGCTGTTGGTGCTGGCCGGGTGGGCGGCGGATGACAACGTCAACCGCCCGCTGCGCACCGCGCCGCTGCTGGTGGATGATGCCTTCAGCACCGGCCGCAGCTACCCCGGCGACCTGATCGCGCTGGCCCAAACCACCGGCGTGAACTACAGCGCCATCAACGGCGTGCGCGGCCTGATCGGCGCGGCGGGCTACACGCTGCTGCTGGGCGATATGGATTTGGGCGGCGCGGCCATGGTGATCGTGACCGCCGACTTCGACAACGGGGCCTGGGTCTACTGCCGGGTGCAGGCCGACCAGCTCTCGCACTGCTACGACGCCAGCCCGCCCTACGTGGGCGGCTTCGCGGGGGCGCTCAGCGGCGCGGGCACGCCCGACTGCCAGGCCTGCACCGTGCGCGTGGCCCCCGACCTGGCGGCCTGGCTGCGGGAACAGGGCGCGCGCTTCACGCAGCCGCCGCAGATCACACGGCTGGCGCAGTGGGGCAGTCATGTGCTCATGCGCGCCGCCGACCCGGCCGGCGGTGATGCAGTGGAGTGCTTCTTCACCGGGCTGGGGCCGTACACCATCAGCAGTTGTCGCGAAAGCTAAACTTCTCGCGTATCATGGGCGGGCACGCGCGGAGGCGTGGCCCATGACCCTCTTTCCAGACCTCGACGACCTGGTCGCCCAATTGCAGCGGCAGTATCACGTGCCGGGCGTGGCGCTCGGCCTGCTGCACGGCGACACGACCTACACCGCCGGTTACGGCGTCACCAACACCGAGCAGCCGCTGCCGGTGGATGCCGACACGCTCTTTCAGATCGGCTCGATCACCAAGACGCTGACCGGCACCGTGCTCATGGCGCTGGTCGAACAGGGCCGCGTGGCGCTCGACGCGCCCGTGCGCACCTACCTGCCGGCGCTGCGCCTGGCCGATGCGGCCGTGGCCGCGCAGGTGACCGTGCGCCACCTGCTGACGCACTCCGGCGGCTGGGTGGGCGACTTCTTCGACGACTGCGGCCCCGGCGACGACGCCCTGGCGCTGATGTTAGACAAGGTGGCGCGCCTGCCGCAGATCGCCGGGCTGGGCGAGGTCTATTCGTACAACAACGCCGGGTTCTACCTGGCCGGGCGCGTGGTCGAGGCGGTGACCGGGCAGACCTACGAGCAGGCGGCCCAGGCGCTGGTGTTAGCGCCGCTGGGCATGACGCGCTCGTTCTTCTTCGCCACCGACGCCATCACCTACCGCGTGGCGGCCGGGCATGAGGCGGTCTACGCCCCGCCCGGCGAGGGCGCGGCCCCGCCGGTGGCCCGGCCGTGGGGGCTGGCCCGCACCGCCAACGCCGTGGGCGGGCTGGTGGCCTCGGTGAACGACCAACTGCGCTATGCCCGCCTTCACCTGGGCGACCCGCCGGCCGTGCTGAGCGCCGAGGCGCTGGCGGAGATGCACCGCCCGCAGGTGCCGGCCGCCAACGGCGAGCGCCTGGGCCTCACCTGGTTCACGCGCGAAGTCGACGGCCTGCGCCTCCTGCGCCACGGCGGCGCGACCAACGGCCAGTGCGCCACGCTGGAGCTGGCCCCGGCGCGGCGCTTCGCGCTCTCGATCCTCACCAACTCCGACCGGGGCAGCGAGCTGCACCAGGCCGTGGCCGCCTGGGTGTTCGAGCGCGTGCTCGGCCTGCGCACCGCGCCGCCGGCCCAGCGCCCGGCCACCGCGGCCGAGGCCGCCGACTTTGCCGGCCGCTACAGCGCCGCCGCCGCCGACCGCGTGGTGTACACCCAAGACGGCCAGTTGTGGCTGCAAATGGAGCCGAAGGGCGGCTTCCCCACGGCCGACGCGCCCCCCGGTGAGCGCCCGCCGGCCGTGCGCCTGGCCGTGTGCGCCCCTGACACCGTGCTCATGCGCGACGCGCCGTTTGAGGGCAATCGCGGCGAGTTCCTGCGCGACGCGGCCGGGCAGATTGTCTGGCTGCGCGCCGCGGGCCGCATCCACCGCCGCCAAGCAGACGCGTGATGGGCCGGGCGGGGCCAGCCATTTATGAGTAAACGATGAGAAGGCCCGCCCGGTGTCATTTTGGCGCTCCCCGTCGCGACGTATGGCTAGAACGACAGTTACACGCGTTGATCTAGCCCATAGGAGAACCAACCCATGAAGTACATGCTGCTGTTCTACGCCAACGAAGCTGCCCCGGTGTCGGAGGCGGAACAGGCCGCGCTCTACCCAGCCTGGATGGATCTGTTGAAGGAAGCCAAGGCCGCCGGGGTGCTGCTGGCCCACAACGGGCTGGCCCCGACCAGCAATGCCACCACCGTGCGCGTGCGTGACCACAAGACGCTGACCACCGACGGCCCCTTCGCCGAGACGCACGAGCAGTTGGGCGGCTTTTTCCTGGTCGACTGCCAGGACCTGGATGAGGCCGTGGCCTGGGCGGCGAAGGTCCCGACCGCCCGGTACGGCTCGATTGAGATTCGCCCGCAGTGGGACAACGCCTAGCTGCCCCCGGTGAGGCATGACCGCCGCTGAGCAGACACCTGCACCGGATGCAAAGGCCGGTGTCGAAGCGGCGTTTCGCGCCGAGCACGGCCGCGTGCTGGCGGCGCTCATCGGCCAGTTCGGCGACTTCGAGCTGGCCGAGGACGCGCTGAGTGACGCGCTGGTGCAGGCGCTGGAACGCTGGGCCGTGGCCGGCGTGCCGCGCAACCCCGGCGCGTGGCTGCTCACCGTGGCCCGCCGCCGCG
>JAYUUW010000670.1:0-2791 GCA_043754665.1 Anaerolineales bacterium
CCCCGGCCAGCCCCGCCACGGGGCCGCAGCCGGGCGGCGCGGCTTAGCCTCACGCCCCATGCCCGCCACCCCTGACTACGTCATCCATGTGGAGATCGCGCCCCGCTACCAGCGCTGGGCGTCGGCGGCGGTGCTGCGCGCGGCGGCGCGGGCGGCGCTCCGGCACCAACACGCCGGCTGCCCCGCGGCGCTGAGCCTGCGCGTGACCGGCGACGCCGAACTGCGAGCACTCAACCGCCAATTTCGCCACGAGGATCACGCCACCGATGTGCTCTCGTTTCCATCGGGTACGGTGGACCCCGAGGCGAACAGCTTGTATCTGGGCGACATCGCCGTGTCGTATGCGCGGGCCAGCCAGCAAGCGCGGCGGGGGCGGCACCCAGTGAAGGCCGAGCTGCAACTGCTGGTGGTGCATGGCGTGCTGCACTTGCTGGGGCATGATCACGGCGCGCCGGGCGAGCGCGACCGCATGTGGGCGGCCCAAGCCGATATCCTCCAGGCGCTGGGGGCCGCCATCACCGCGCCCGGCCCACTTGACTAGGCGGCCGGCGGGGGCTTTTGGCGTTTTCCACCCCCGAATGGGGGAGGCGTTTGTGCATAATTTCCCTTGACATGCGCGCCTGGGTGCCTATAATTAGCGCCTAGGGATTATGATGATGCCGGTCGTGTTTATCTCGCAGGTTTGCATGTGTAGTAGGCGGAAGCGCTGTTTCCCGTCTACTTTGTGTTGCGATTGAACTAACGCCAGCAGCCCACAGACGCAGCAGCCGCTTCCCGGAGTACGACCCGGAGCGGCTGTTTTTATTTCTGGACGAGGATAAGTAGGAATGACGGACACTCGTGTTTTACCCCAACTGCGCTTGCCCGACACTTCGGCGGCCATCGGCCGGCCCGCGGCGGCGCGTGTAAGTTCCATTGCCGATCTGGTCGGCAGCACCCCGTTGATCCGGCTGCGACGCATTGCTCCGCACCTGCCCGATACGGTGGAGGTGTATGCCAAGGCGGAGTGGTACAACCCCAGCGGCTCGGTCAAAGACCGCCCGGCGCTCAACATCATCCGGGCGGCCGAGGCCAGCGGCGAACTGACACCTGACCGAGTGCTGCTCGACAGCACCTCGGGCAACATGGGCATCGCCTATGCCACGCTGGCAGGCGCGCTCGGCTACCGCGTGCGGTTTGTCATCCCTGAGAACGCTAGCCCCGAACGGCTCAGCATCCTGCGGGCGCTGGGCGCGACGTTCACGCTCTCCTCGCCGCTGGAAGGCTCCGATGGGGCCATCCGCGAGGCGCGCGCGCTGGCGGCGGCCGAGCCTGAGACTTACTACTACGCCAACCAGTACAACAACCCGGCCAACTGGCAGGCCCACTTTAATGGCACTGGGCCGGAGATCGTGGCGCAGACCGACGGCGCGGTGACGCACTTTGTGGCCGGACTGGGCACCAGCGGCACCTTCGTGGGCACCGGCCGCGCGCTGAAGGCCTACAACAACAACATTCAACTAGTCGCCTTTCAGCCAGACGCGCCGTTCCACGGGCTAGAAGGGCTCAAGCACATGCCGACGGCGATCAAGCCCGCCATTTACGACGAGCGCTTGGCCGACGAGAACCTGGAAGTGAGCACCGAAGCTGCGCACCTGATGACGCGCCGGCTGGCCCGCGAGGAAGGTCTGTTCGTGGGCATCTCGGCGGGCGCGGCGGCGGTGGCGGCCCTGCGCGTGGCCGAGACGCTGACGGCGGGCGTGGTGGTCACGCTCTTCCCCGACGCCGGCTATAAGTACGTCAGCGAGCGCTTCTGGAACGCCTAACCACCATGCTGACCATTCCTGACGCGGTGCTGAAGAAAATCCAGGGGCATGGCGAGCGCGCCTACCCGAACGAGGGCGTGGGCCTGCTGCTGGGCACCGTGAGCGGCGGCGACAAGACGGCGGCAGACATTCTGGAGCTGGCCAATAGCTGGCCGGCTGAGGAGCAGTTCCACCGCTACCAGGTCGATGGCGCGGCCATGCTCAAGGGCGAACTCGAAGCCGCCAAGCGCGGGCTAGACATCTTGGGCTTTTTTCACTCGCACCCCGACCACCCGGCCGAGGCGTCGGGCACCGACCACGCCTGGGCGACCTGGCCGTGGTACTCATATGTCATTACCACTATCGCGCAGGGGCACGCCACGGTCACCCGGTCGTGGGTGCTGCGCGAAGACCGCAGCGCTTTCGATGAAGAAGCGCTGTCGCTAACGCAGTAAGGAGCAAGCATGGCAACGATCCGAATTCCGACCCCGCTGCGGGCCTACACCAACAGCCAGGCCGAGGTCAAAGTGACCGGCGCAACCGTAGGCGCGGTGCTGGGCGACCTGACCACCCAATACCCCACCCTGCGCCAGCACCTCTACAGTGACAGCGGCGAGCTGCGGGCGTTCGTCAACATCTTCCTCAATGAGGAAGACATTCGCCACATCCGCGGCGCCGACACGCCGGTGCAGGACCAAGACCGGTTGATGATTGTGCCGAGCATTGCCGGCGGCCGGACCTAACCCGCGCCGCTGAAAAGGGACGCTTCACATGGCAAACGCATTACAGAAAGTGGACCACGCCGCGCTGCGCGTGAACCAGGCCTTCATCATCAGCCTCTCGCTGCTGGCGTTTGTGTTCAACGCCTGGTGGCTGGCCGCCGTGGTGTTCGCCGTCATGGTGTATGGCTCGCTGCGGAAGCAGCCGGGCTTCAAAGTCGTCTACACCGGCCTGCTGCGCCCGCGCGGCTGGGTGAAGCCCGACGTGCTCAACGACAACCCCGAGCC
>JAYUUW010000671.1:0-3091 GCA_043754665.1 Anaerolineales bacterium
GCCAGGGTGAGCTGCACCAGCACGCGGGTGGCCTGGGCGTGCCAGGCCACATTGTGCAGCGCCTCCTGCACAATGCGGAACAGGCCGGTGGCGCGGTCGGTGGCGAGCGGCAGTTCGGCCGCGCCGTGAAACTCAGCCGCGATGCCGGTGCGCTGCTGAAAATCCTGCACCTGCCATTCGAGCGCGGCCGGCAGCCCAAAGTCATCGAGCAGGCCGGGGCGCAGCTCGGTGGTAATGCCGCGCACGGTGCCGACCATGCTGTCGATCAACGCCGCCATAGCGCTCAGCTTGTCGGTCATGGCGGTTTGGGCGGCCTCGGCCGGCGCGGGGCTAAGGTGGCGCGTGAGCCAGGCCAGGTCCATCTTAAACCCGGCCAACTGCTGGCCCAGCTCGTCGTGCACGCGGTAGGCGATGCGGGTGCGCTCTTCTTCGCGCACGGCTTGCAGCCGGGCCGAGAGGTCGCGCAGCCGGTCGCGCGAATGTTCCAGTGCGACCTCGGCCGCCCGCCGCTCGGCGATCTCGCGCTGGAGCGCGGCGGTGCGCTCGGCTACACGCGCTTCGAGTTCAGCATACAGCCGCGCGTTGTCGACCGCCAGCGCCAGCCGGTGGGCCAACTCGCCGGCCAGCGCCAGGTGGCGCGGCTCTAGCCAGCGGTTGGAGGCGGCCGTCGTCGCCCACACCATCACCCCCAGCACTTGCCCGCGCGCGGCCAGCGGCACGGCCAGGTAGGCGCACACGGCGTGGCCGCCCACGGTGTAGGCCACCGGCGGCTGGTCGTCGGCGCTGGTGGTCGCATCGCTCAGCAGCACGGGCCGGCGGTCGGCCAGCACTTGCGCGGTCACGCGCTGCCACAGCGCCTCCAGGCCGGCGGCTTCTTCGGCCAGCGGCGGCGGCGAGGCGCTGACACTGCCGTCGAGGCTCACGCGGCACAGGTCGACAAAGGCCGGCGCGACCAGCGCGGTGACCTCACCGGCGGCGGCCTCGGCGGCGGGCACCCCGCCCAGGCGCGTGCTGGCCTCGGCCAACAGCCGCGCCGCGCGGGCCGCTTCGCGCTCGGCGGCATAGAGTTGGGCGCGCTCCAGGGCCTGGGCGCACTGGGTGACGATGGCCGTCACAAAGGCCTGGTCGGCGGGCTCAAACCGGCGCGGCGAGGAAAAGCCAAAGGCCAGGTTGCCGGCCACCCGCCCCGCCAGCCGCAGCGGCAGCACCGCCACCGCCGGAAAGGGCCGCTGCTGCTGCGCGTCGTGGTCAACGAAATCGGTGTAGCGCGGCTGCCAATCGGCGGCGGTGCCCAGCCACAAGGGCTCGCCGGTGCGCACCACCTCGGGGCCGGGCCGCGCCGCCGTCAGCCGCTGGCGGCGGTTGCGGGCCACGACGGCGTCGAGGTAGCCCGTCTGGCGGGCCAACTCCAGCCATTGGCCATCGGGCGAAATCAAATTCAGCGCGGCGGCGGAGGTGTCGAGCGCGGCGGCGCCTTCGCGCAGGGCGATCTCCATCACCTCTTCGGGCGTCGCGGCTTGCGAGAGCGCGGCGGTGAGGGTCTGCAAGCGGCTGACGCGGTCGGCGGCCACTTCGGCGGCCTGGCGCGCGGCCAACTCGGCGGCGTAGAGCCGGGCACGCTCGAGGGCCTGGGCGCACTGCCGCGCCAGCGCCAGCAAGAAGGCCTGCTCGTCGGGCGTGAAGCTGTGCACCTGGGCAAAGGCAAAGACCGCCACGCCCAGCACGGCCTGGTCGACCGCCAGCGGCAGGAACACCAGCGCCTCGAGGCCGGTGCGCCGCATGAGCGCGGCCCGGTGCGGGTAGCGCGCGGCCTGCGCCGCCGCCGACTCGAGCCAGATGGCCTGGCCGGTGCGGGCGGTTTCGGCCGGGGGCGCGTCCAGGTCGAGCGGCATGTGGGCCGACCCTAGCATGACTTCGTCGGAGAAGTTGACAGCGCGCACCAATTCCAACTGGGCGGGGCCGGCCGCCACGCGCCAGAAGGCACTGGCCGCCGCGCCCATGGCGGGCAGGCCTTCGGTCACGGCCACGGCCGCCACCTGCTCGGGCAGCAGCGCGCCGGCCAGCGCCGCGCCCAGCCGGTGCAGCCGGCGCACCCGGTCGCTGGCCACCTGCTCGGCCTCGCGGGCGGCGCGTTCGGCGGCCACACGCTGCGCCAGCGCCACCGGCCCGCTGAGGCGCGCGGCCACCTTTTGGGTGAGCACCAGGTCGGCCGGGGTAAAAGTCTGCGGCTCGGTCGAGTCAATTTCCAGCAGGCCAAAGGTCTGCCCGCGCCAGGTGAGTGGCACGGCCAGGTAGGCGCGAATGGGCGTGGTGGGCTGATAGCCCTGCGCGACGACATCGGGCGAGTTGAAGGGTAAACCGGTTTCGATGACGCCCCAACTGCGGCTGTGCGGGCGGTGCGGCAGCCGCTGGCCCAAGGCCTGCGCGGCAAACGGCCCATAGGCGGCGTGAATGGTGAGGGTGTCGTGGTCGAGCAGGGCAATCGAGCCGCCGGTGAAGGCCACCACCCGGCGCAGGTGTTCCAGCGCGCTGGTGAGGATTTGCCCCAGGTCGTCTTGGCCGGCGGCGGTGGTGACGATGTGGTTGAGCAGTTCGGCCTCGGCCAGCGCCCGGTCGAGCGTGGTGGCCAGGCGGCCCTGTTCGGCCTCGGCGGCGCGGCGCGCCCGGCGCTGCTCGGCGTCGTTGATCTCCCGCGTCAGCGCCAGGCCCAGCCGCGCCAGGTGGGGTTGGCTGAGGAAGTCGTGCGCGCCGGCCCGGATGGCCGCCACGGCCGCCTCTTCGCCGGCCGCCTCCGAGACAATGAGGAAGGGCAAGTCGGGGTCGGCGGCCTGCACCAGCCGCAGGGCGGCGGCCACGTCTAAACCCGGCCGGCCGTCGGCGGCGATGACGGCCTCCCACGGCTGGCGGGCGAGCGCGGCCTGGAGCGCCGCCAGCGTGGGCACGCGCTCGGTTAACAGGTCCAGGCCTTGCTGCCGCAGGGTGTCGGTCAGCAAGGCCTGGTTGTTGTCGCGGTCTTCCACAATCAGCAAGCGCCAGGGGGTGGGCATGAACGATTCAGTTGGGTATTCGGCCGAATTTGGTGCCATAACTG
>JAYUUW010000672.1:0-19118 GCA_043754665.1 Anaerolineales bacterium
CAATTCGGCGTGATGGGCAGTTTGTACGCCGAGCGCGTGCGTAAGGTCAAGAACCCGCGCGTGGGGCTGCTCTCGAACGGCGAAGAGGCCGGCAAGGGCAACCAACTCGTGCGCGAAACTTACCCGCTGCTGGCGGCCTCAGGGCTGAACTTTATCGGCAACGTCGAAGGTAAAGAACTGATCGCGGGTGAGGCCGATGTGGTGGTGACCGACGGCTTTACCGGCAACGTGCTGCTCAAGGCCTCCGAAGCCGTCGCCAAGATGATTACCGATGTCATGCGCGAGAAGATCATGAACGGCTCACCCCTGGCCAAACTGGGCGGCGCGCTCGTGCGGCCGGCGCTGCGCAGCCTGCGGGCGCTGCTCGACCCGAGCGAAGAAGGCGCCGCGCCGCTGCTGGGCGTGAACGGCCTCGTATTTATCGGCCACGGCCGCTCGAACGCGCTGGCGATCAAGAACGCCCTCCGGGTGGCCAAGGCCGCCGTGGAGGCCGATGTCGTGCGCTCCATTCGTGAGGATATTGCGGCGCGCATGGCTCACACCGCCGCATAACTCAGGACCCCAACCTAGAAAATCTACCCATGACCAACAATCTCCGTCCGCGTGTCGTTGTGACCGGCATGGCCGCCATTTCTCCGCTGGGGCTGACGGTCGAAGAGTTTTGGCAAGGCCTGTTGGCCGGCCGCTCCGGCATCAGCCGCATCACCCAGTTCGACGCCAGCGCCCTGCCCTGCCAGGTGGCGGGTGAGATCAAGGGCTTTGACCCCAAGCAGTTTATCGACTTCAAAGAGGCGCGGCGCATGTCGCGCTGTTCGCAGTTGGCGATTGCCACGGCCAGCAGCGGGCTGAAAGACGCCGGCTTCACCGACAGCGCCGGCAAGACCACGTTCCCCGACCCCGAGCGCGTGGGCATCGTCTACGGCACCGCCATCGGCGGCATGGATAAAGCCGATGAGGGCATCACCGCCCTGCGCACGTCCGGCTACAGCAAGGTCAACCCGTTCGCGGTGCCGGGCGCGGTGCCCAACATGCCCGCCCACCACATCAGCCAGACCTACCAGACCTACGGCCCGCTGACCACCATCGTCACGGCCTGCGCCTCGGGCACCCAGGCCGTGGGCGAGGCGCTGGAGCTCATCCGGCGCGGCGCGGCCGATGTGGTCATCACCGGCGGCGTCGAGGCCACCATCAAAGACTTCGCCATCGGCGGGTTCGCCTCCATGCGGGCGCTGCCGCTCAACTTTAACGACCGGCCCGAAAAGGCCTCGCGCCCGTTCAACAAGGACCGTGAGGGCTTTGTGTTCTCCGAAGGCTGCGCGGTGCTGGTGCTCGAAGAACTGGAGCACGCCAAGCAGCGCGGCGCTCGGATTTACGCCGAGGTGCTGGGTCAGGCCTCGTCGGCCGACGCCTATCACCCCGCCGCGCCCGACCCGACGGCGGCCGGCGCGGTGCGCGCCATGAAGTGGGCGCTGCGTGATGCCGGCGTGGGCATCGACGAGATCGACTACATCAACGCCCACGGCACCTCCACCCCGGCCAACGACGCCGGCGAGACGCTGGCGATCAAGAAGCTGTTTGGCGAGCGCGCCTACTCCATCCCCATCAGCTCAACCAAGTCGATGATCGGCCACCCCATGGGCGCGGCCGGCGCGCTGGAGGCGATTGCGTGCGCGCTGACCCTGCACCACGGCATCATTCACCCGACCATCAATTACGAAAACCCTGACCCGGAGTGCGACCTGGATTATGTGCCGAATGTGGCGCGCCAGGCCACGGTGCGCACCACGCTCTCCAACTCTTTTGGCCTGGGCGGGCAAAACGCCTGCCTGGTCATGCGCAAATACGAAAGTTAACCCCGCATGCGGATTGTCACGAATCACAAGCTGGTCAAACGCAACAGCGCCATCGGGCGCTACACCTCCATTGGCGGCCTGGTGCTGCTCATCGGCGCGCTGGTGGTCAACTTCCTGGCCTTCCAGCGGCCAGAGCTGATCTACTACGTCCTGGTCGCGTTCTTCGTCGGTTTCACCCTGAACACCGTCGGCACGCTCTTTACCAACCGCTGGGGGCGCAAGGCCGATGAGAAAATCGCCGAGTCGCTCAAGGGCCTCGATGACCGCTTCACGCTCTACAACTACCGGCTCGGGGCGTCGCACGTCCTCGCCGGACCGATGGGCTTGGTGGTGCTGTATCCTAAATTCCAAATCGGGCCGGTGCTGTACGACGGCAAGAAGTGGCACAACCCCGGCGCGCGCAAGACCATGTTTGGCCTCTACAATGCCGACCCGTTGGGCAACCCCATCCTCGAGGCGGCCGGCGAGGTTGAGGCGCTGAACAAACACCTGGCCAAACGCTCCGCCGAGGTCAGCATTCCGCCCCAAGCGGCCGTGGTATTCCTGAGCACCCACGCCGAAGTGCAGGCCAAAGGCGCGCCGCTGCCCGTGCTGCACTACAAGCAAATCAAAGACTATGTCCGCAAGCTGCCAAAGGACTCCACCGCGACTCCCGAACAGTTGACCCGGGTCGACGCGGCGGCGGCCTAATGCCCCGCCCAGCCCCCACCGGCCTCCCGCTCGCCTACCGCCGCCCCGTACCGGCCCACGCTGCCCCTCAGACCCACAACCCCATGGAACCCGGCGAATACGACCGCATCGCTCAGTTGGAAGAGCGGCACTGGTGGTATCGCGGGATGCAGGCGATGGCCGAGGGCTGGCTGCGGCAGTGGGTGCTGCCCGCCGTCTGGCAGGAAGGCGGCCCGCGCACGCAGGTGCTCGACGCGGGCTGCGGCACCGGCGGCGGGCTGCGCTGGCTGGCCGCGCACAGCCAGGTGACCGGCATTGACTTTCACGCGCTGGCTGTTGCCTACGCGGCGCGCACGGGCCATGCCGTGGCGCAAGCCTCGGTGGCGGCGCTCCCGTTTGCCAGCCAGTATTTTGATGCCGTGACCTGCTTTGATGTGCTCTACCACGCCGCCGTGCCCGACGACGGCACCGCCCTGTGCGAACTGGCGCGGGTGCTGCGGCCAGGCGGCTGGCTGCTGCTGCGCGTGCCGGCCTACGACTGGCTGCGCGGCGCGCACGACCGCCAGGTGCACACCCGCGAGCGCTATACGCGCCCCGGCCTGCGCCGCAAGCTCGTGGCCGCCGGGCTGGCCGTGCAGCGCCTGAGCTACGCCGGGCTATGGCTGTTGCCGCCTGCCCTGCTGCGCCGCCTGTGGCCCGGCCAGCGCGCCGCCCACTCCGACCTGTCGTTGCCGCCCGCCCCGCTCAACCGACTGCTCCACAGCCTCTTGCTCGCCGAAGGCTGGTGGCTGCGGCGCGGCACCTTGCCGGCCGGGCTGAGCCTGCTGGCGCTTGCCCGCCGCCCGCTGGCCCGTCGATGATCCCGGTCACCTCCCCTCATGCCGCCTATGCGCATTACCGCGCCGAGTTCGACGCCGCCTATCACCGCGGCATGGACTCGGGGCGCTACATCCTCGGCGCGGAGGTGCGCGCCTTCGAGGGCGAGTTCGCGGCGCAGTTTGGGTTGGGGGAGGCCGTGGGCGTCGCCTCCGGCACTGAGGCGTTGTGGCTGGCGCTTCGCGCCGTGGGCATTGGCGCGGGCGACGAGGTGCTCATGCCCGCGCTCACCGCCAGCGCCACGGCGGCGGCAGCGGTGGAGTGCGGCGCGCGGCCGGTCTTCGCCGACGTGGCCGCCTATGACCTCAACCTTGATCCTAAACAACTCGCCCGCCACCTCACGCCCCACACGCGGGCCGTCGTGGCGGTGCATCTCTACGGCCATCCCGCCGACCTCACGGCGCTGGCGGCCTTCTGCGCGGCCCACGGGCTGGCCTTGGTCGAAGACTGCGCCCAGGCGCATGGGGCGCGGCACGCCGGGCGTTCGGTCGGCGCGTGGGGCGCGGCGGCGGCCTGGAGCTTCTACCCCACTAAAAACCTGGGCGCATTCGGCGACGGCGGCCTGGTGACCACCGCCGACTCCAGCGTGGCGGCGGGGGTGCGCGAACTGCGCGAATACGGCTGGCGCGACCGTTACGACAGCGCCGTGCCCGGCTGGAATTCGCGGCTCGACGAGCTGCAAGCGGCCTTCTTGCGGGTGCGGCTCGCTCACCTGGAGGCCGACAACACGCGCCGCCGCGCCATTGCCGCGCGCTACCGCGCCGCGCTGCCGGCCGCCAGCCTCGGCCCTGCCGCCCGCCCCGGCGATGTGAGCGCCGAGCACTTGTTTGTCATCCGTGCAACCGAGCGCGAGGCGCTGCGCGCCCACCTGCGCCGCGCCGGCGTGGACACCGCCACCCACTATCCGGTGCCGCTGCACTTGCAAGCCGCCTACCGCCCCTATGGCGGCGGCGAGGGCAGCCTGCCCGTCACCGAGCGCGCGGCGGCCGAAGTCGTGAGCTTGCCCATGTATCCCGAATTGCGAGACGACGAGGTGGAGCAGGTGCTGGCAGCGCTGCGGAGTTTCTAGCGCCGGCAGCTACCTTAACAGCAGCGGGGCCAGTCAACTCTGTTGACTGGCCGGGTGCATTCGGGATTATTGGCCGCAGCGCTTATTACGGCGCTGCGCTCCCAGCCCGCGCAGGCGGGCTTCGCTTTATGTTGCCGCGCTGCGTAGCGTCAACCGCCGGGGTCAAAGTCGGCCAACTTCTCCGGTTGCACCCGCCTGGCCCCGCTTGATTTCTGCCTCAGGCTGGTGCGCCGTGCTAGGGCAGCGAGCGCGCGCAGCGGAAGCCGATGTCCACGTCCGCGCCGCCCGGGTTACGCGCAAACCGCCGCGTGGTCAGGTACAGCGCGCCATCGGCCGCGCCAAACGAACCGCCGCGCATCACCTTTTGGTTGCCGCTGTCGGGGCCGAGCGGGTTGTCCGCCGGCGATTCGCCATAGTACCCCAGGCCGTACCAATCGCTCACCCATTCGAGCACATTGCCTGACATGTCATATGCGCCAAACGGGCTGGCGCCGCCGGGGAAACTGCCGCCTGCCAGGGTATCGCCCGCGCTGCTCGGCACCAGGCTGCCGTCGAAGTCATTGCCCCACGGAAAGCGCCGGCCATCACCGCCGGTCGCCACGTATTCCCACTCGGCCTCGGTCGGCAGCCGCTTGCCCTCAAACTGGCACATGGCTTGGGCCTGGTCCCAGGTCACGTTCACCACCGGATGCTGCGCGAACGTGCCATCGGTGGCGTAATTGCCGCGGGTGAACGAGGCACGCGGGTGCACCGTGCACGCGCCTGCATCGGCGCACGCCTGGTAGCGCGCATTCGACGCCTCGACCTTATCGATCAAGAACTGCGCCAGCGTCACGCTGTGGACCGGCCCAGCGTCGCCGGAGCCGGAGCCCATGTTGAACGTGCCGGCCGGTATCAGCAGCATCCCATCCGGTACGACGACCGCGGTGGGGGCAGGGATGTCGGTGGGCGCTTCGGTCGGCGGCACGTCGGTGACGACAACGATCACCTCTTCGGTCGGCGGCTCATCCGTTGGGCTTTCCTCACCGCCCGGCGTGGCTGAGGGCACACCTGGTTCGGCCGTCGGGTCATCGGGGCCGGCCGTGGCGTCATCTGGGCGAGGGGTGTTGGTCACGGCGGCAATGCCGCCAGGGGTGGCCGTTCCGCCTGCCAGCAGCGCCATCAAGGTCGGTCCGCCCAGCACCGCGCCTGCGCCAATCGCCACCACCAAGCAGAGCAGAATCAAACCGACGACTGCCCCAATCACCAGGCCCGAGGGGCCACGGCGGGCCGGGGCCATGGTGGGCACCGGGGCGGCCACGGCGGGCGGCGGGGTCATCACCGGCGCGGTATAGGCCGGCGGCGGCGCTACCGGCAGGTTCTCGCGAATCGTGGCGTTCGAGCGCGGCTGCACCGGCATGCTGGCAGTCGGCCGCGACGGCTCGATCATGGTCGCGCCCACGGGCGGCGGCACGACCGGCACCACCGTATCGGTCTTGTCCAGCGAATACGGGCGCTGGGCCAGGGTGCGCAGGGCGGCGGCGAACTCGCCGGCCGTCTGATAGCGCAGGTTGGGCAGCTTGGCCAGCACGCGGTCAAGCACTTCCTTTAGCGCGGGCGGCACTTCAGCCCGGGCGCGGATGTCGGGCACGGCCTCGTTGACGTGCTTGAGCATCACCGTCATGGCCGAGTCGCCCTCGAACGGCGGGCGGCCGGCGGCCATTTCGTACAGCACAATGCCCAGCGAATAGATGTCGGCCCGGCCGTCGAGTGCCTCGCCGCGCACCTGCTCGGGGGCCATGTAGGCCGGCGTGCCGATGATGGCCCCAGTGGCCGTGTGCTGCTGGCCGCCAAGGATCTTGGCCACGCCAAAGTCGGTGAGCACCGGCTGGTCGCCGGGCATGAGCATGATATTGGCCGGCTTGAGGTCGCGGTGGATGGTGCCCCGGTCGTGAGCGTAGGCCACCGCATCGGCCACCGTGGCGATAATGGTGGCTGTGGCGACCAGGGGGAAGCGCTGCTTGGTCTGGCTGAGGGTCTTCAACCGGGCCTGGAGGGTTTCGCCCGGCACGTACTCCATCACCATAAAGTAGGTGTCGCCATCGTGGTCAAAGTCGTAGACTTGCACGATGTTGGGGTGGCGCAATTGGGCCACGGCCGCGGCTTCGGCCTCGAACCGGCGCACAAACTCGGGGTCACTGGTCAGGTGTGAGTGAATGAGTTTGATGGCGACTGTGCGGCGCAGGTTGGGGTCGTGGGCCCGGTACACGGCCGACATGCCACCCTGCCCTAACACGGCTTCAATCTTATAACGTTTGCCTAAATTGTAACCAATCCAACTCGGTTGACTCATGGGACGTCCTGGGCTCGTAGAATAATCGGCCTATTATAGCCGGGTCGCGCTATTGCGCTCAGTCGAATCGGCGTACAGCACCACCCGATTCTTGCCGGTCCGCTTGGCCTGGTACAGGGCCGTGTCAGCGGCGTGGATGACGGCCTCCGGCGGCCCGTCCGGCGCGTGGGTCACGGCCACCCCCAGACTGATCGTGACCGGCCCGCCCCCGGCCGCCAGTGGCAGCAGCGCCACCACTTCTCGCAGGCGCTCGGCCACCTGGCAAGCGGCTTCGCTGTCGGTCTCGGGCAGCACCACGGCAAATTCCTCGCCGCCGTAGCGGGCCACGCTGTCCATGGCGCGCACACTCTGGCTCAACAGCAGCGCCAGGCTCTTGAGCACCTCGTCGCCCGCCAGGTGGCCATGGGCGTCGTTGAACTGCTTAAAGTCGTCGATGTCGACCATGATCAGGCCCAGTGGCCGCCCAAAGCGCCGGCTGCGGTGGAGCTCGCGCAGCAGCACCTGGTCAAACTGGCGGCGGTTGGCGACGCCGGTCAGGCCGTCGGTGATCGCCAACCGCTGCTGTTCGGCATACAGGCGGGCGTTCTCCAGCGCCAGCCCGGCGGCGGCGGCAAAGGTGGCCAGGCGCTCGGCCATCACCGGGGTGTAAAAATTAGGCTCCTGCTTGTCGAGCGACAGAAAGCCGAGCAATTGGCCGCGCGCCACGATGGGCGCCCCCGCCCACGAGCGAATGTGCCCCCCCAACTCGGTCGCTATCCATTCCGGGTCGGCGGCGGTGTCGGCCACCACCGCCGGCCGCCGCGTTTGGAACATGCGGGCCAGGTTGGCATACTCAGCCAGCGGCACCGAGAACGCGTTGGCCTGTGATTGCAGCCCGCGTTCATCATAGCCGCGCGACCGGCCCATGTGCACCCGCCCCAAGCGCGGCTCGTAGAGCATGATGTTGGCCGAGTCGTAGGGCGTCACGCGCGCCACGTGGTCGAGCAGCACATCGAGGATCGCCTCGGGGTTGAGTTCGGCCGACAAAATGAGGGTGATGTCGCGCAGCGTATCGGCCAGCAAGCGCTGTTCGCGCTCCGCCGTGTGCAGCCGCGCATTGTGGATCGCCGCCGCCGCCTGCGTGCCCAGCGTCTCCAGCAGATCAACATCGGCCTCGGTGAAGGCATCCAGCCGGCGGCTCTCTACGTTGAGCGCTCCCAAGCACACCCCCTGCACCAACAGCGGCGTCGTCATCTCCGATTGTATGCGCGGATCCATGCCAATATAGCGCGCATCCTGGCCCACATCGGGCACCAGCACCGACACCTGGTGCGTCGCCACCCACCCTGATATGCCGGCGTTGGCGGCGATCGTGTCGCCCACATACGAGCGCGGATAGCCGGCGTCGGCGGCGACGCGCAGCCGATCACCGTCCAACATCAGCAGCGCGGCATTCTCCGCCTGGAACAGCGACCGCGTGCGCTCGACAATGATTTGCAGGCAGGCCGGCAGGTCGAGCGTGGCCAGGGCGTGGTCAATCGCGTGCAGCGCGGTGAGCTTGTCGATCTCGCGCTGCAATTGCAATTCGGTCCCCACTCGCTCAGTCAGGTCTTCAATCATGGTCAGCACGCCGACGAACGCATCGTCCACCAGCAGCGGCACGAGCGTGGTGCCTTGGGGCATTTCAGTCAGGCCGCTGTTGGCCGCGGCCGGCAGGCGCACAAAGTAGCGGTAAGTGCTGGAGGACAGGCGCAGGCTGGTGCGGCTCTCGCGCACCAAGTCGTACGCGGCCAGCAGGCTGCGTTCTTCCAATTCGGGGAAGGCTTGCGCCAGCGGTTGTCCCAGCAGCTTCTCGGAATCCGAATCCAGCCGGTCCCGCAGCCAGCGGTTAAGCTGGCGCACGACCAGGTCCGCATCCGTGAGGAGCAGTCCGACCGGGAACGAGTCAAGCAGCGCCTGGCTAAAGACGGGCATCGCGGTTATTGCGGCCGTGGGGTAAAGCGGTAGCCGCGCCCGGCCACGGTCTGCACATAGCGGGGCGCGGCCGGGTCCGGTTCGATCTTCTCGCGCAGACGGCGTACCAACTGCGCCAGGCTGTCATCGCGCACGCCGCGCTCATAAATACGGTCTTCCGGCCACACGGCGCGCACCAAGTCGTCTTTCTCGCACACCTCGGCCGGGCGCGCAGTCAGGTAGCCGAGCAGTAGGTGCTCTTTGGCCGTCAGTTGGGCCGTGTCGAACCGGGGGCCGCGCAGTCGCATCAGCAGTTCAATCTTGTCCAGCCCGGCAGCGCGCAGTTCGGCGTCGTCGGGCATGTCGGCCCAGAATTCCTGCACGCGCCGCTGCACCGCCGGGTGCTGCGCCAGCGCCGCCCGGTCGAGCGCCGCGCCGGCGGCATGGGCCTCACACACGGCCCGCAGCAGAGCCGGGTAGCCGCCGGAAAGCGCGATCAGCGCCGCCACGGTGCCCGGCGGCCACACCAGGCCCTGCCGGTCGGCGTAGCGCGCCACGGTCCACTCGGCATCGGCGGCGGCCAGCGGTCCCAGCCATACCTGCCGGCCGAAAAACAACTCGGCCAGTTCGTTGTCAGGCGGCAGCGGGTGCCGTGTGGCCGCCACATACGTCAGGCGATACTTATGGACATCGCGCAAGGCGCGCAGGTTGTTGAACAAGCCGTCCCAGGCCTTGCTCGACGGTGCGCCGGCGGGAGCGTGCAGCGTGCTCAGGTCGAGCACAAAGCACAGGCCGGTATTTGAACCAGCGGAGGCGGCCAGGCGTCGAGCAATGGCGCCTTCCAGCGCGTCGAGCACCGAAACGTCGGCCGGGGCCGGATCAAGCGTGAGGGCCCGGTGCATCAGCCGCAAAAAACCGGCCGCCTGCGGGTCAGCCAGCCGGTTGCTGTCTACCAGCACAAATTCCACCGGCGCGGCGGCCACCCGCTCGGCCAGGTAGCCCAGCAAGTTGCTCTTGCCCGCGCCGCTCAGCCCCACCACCGACACGCAGTCGCCGGCGCGCACGGCCCGGGTAATTACGGCAATTTCGGCGGCCCGATAGTGCTCGGGGTACTCAGCCCAGTTCGCCATACAGGTCTTGCCCCTCTTGTGCGGGATTATACTATGGCCGGCCCTGGCGCGTATTGGCGCGGCCAGCGTAAATAGGACTTTAGTCCTATACCATCTACTGGAACCCGCGCCGCCTGCTATGGCGAAGGGTCACGAGAATCACGAAAGAATGTCAAGCGCCCAATCGCGGCTGCGAGTAAACTGGCGGTTTATGACGCAGACAAGCAAGGACCAATGGAAATGGCGGTGATGGTGCGCTGGCGCATGTACCTGGCTTTGGCGGGGCTGGCGGTCCTGCTGGCCTCGGCGGCGCTGCTGGCCTATGCCTTTTGGCCGACCGGCACCGTAGTCGACCAGTTTGAGCCGCCGGCCACGCTGTTTGCGCCGCCCCAGTCCAGCGTGCTGACGGAGCGCTGGCTATGAACGCGCGCCATTGGTTGCTGCTGGCCATCGTGGCTGTCGCCGTGATTGTCTTGGCCGCCTGCGCGCCTAGTCTGCCGACCGGCGTGCCGCAGACGGCCCCAGTCAGCGACACCCAAATTGTGGTGCAAACTCAGGACGTCGAGGTGCCGGTGGAGGTGACCGCTTCGGCCGCCGCCACGGCCACCGCCGCGCAGGGGACGCCCCAGCCCACCGCTCAGCCCGTGGTCACGGTCGTGCCCGCCACCCGCCCTGCCCCCTCGCCCACCGCCGTGGTCGAGGCCCGCGTGGTCGAGCTCGAATGGCCGCCGCAAATGCGCCTGGGCGACTCGGACATCGTGCGCCTCGCCATCATCCCCGCCAACGATGGCCTGCTGGTCACCACCGAGTTCGAAAACCACACGACTGTCACCACCACGGTGCCGGTTGAGCAACTGACCGGCTTCGATCTGGCGGCTGTGGCCCGGCTCGACGCGGCCGGCTTCGCCACCTCGCCTGATGGCGATCAGGTGCAGCCCCTCGTCGCCGGCCAAACCGCCACCTGGCGCTGGTCGCTTAGCCCGCTCAAGGGCGGGCAGCAGCGGTTGGCCCTCAGCGTTCGCTTGCGCTGGCTGCCGCAGGCCGGCAACCCGCAGCCGGTGCGCGAAGCCGCGCTCTTCGACCGGGGCTTCACCGTACAGGTGCAGTCATTCCTGGGCCTGACCACCCGCGAGCTTGCCGTCGTGGGGCTGGCGGGCCTGGTCTTCGGCAGCACCCTCAGCCTGCCGCTGGCCGTCCATGCCCTGCGGCCCGGCCGCGCGCGTCAGGCGCTGGTGCAGTTGCTCGACCCGAATCCGGCCGTGGCGCTCGAAACCCCGCCCGGCCTCACCCTCGCCCCAGTCGAGGCCAACTTGCTGCGGGCGCTGTTCTCCAGCTATGGCCGCCTGGTCGTCGCCGCCGAATTCCGTTCTGGCTACTCTGGGGCGCGCACCTTCCTGGCCCGCCCCATCCGGCCCGACGGCCGCGCCGATGCCTACACCATCGCCAAGATCGGCGAGCGCGGCGCGATTGAGCACGAGTTTGAGAACTACGAGACGTTTGTCAAAGACACGCTGCCGCCCATCACCGCCCGCATTCAGGCGCGGCCGATTGCGCTGCGGGTTCCCCGCGCAGCCCGGGGCGTAAGCAGCCCGCTGCCCACCCGCGAGAGCGCCGCCCTGCGCTATACCTTCATCGGCGAGGCCGGGCAGTCGCCCACCAGCCTGGGCGCGGCCCTGCACGCCCACCCCGACCCGGCCTGGCTCGACAAGCTCTTTGCCACCTTTGGGCCAAATTGGTGGCTCCAGCGCCGCCCGTACACCTTCCGGCTGGCCCAGGAATACGACCGCCTGCTGCCGACCCACTGGGTGCTGGAGCCGGCCCCGCCCGGCGCCGTGGCCGCCCACGTGCTCCACGGCCAGCGCCCGCCCGCCGAGGTCACGCTGGCCGTGGGCGACATCGTTCGCCTGCACGGCCTGCACCCCTACGAGGTGCGCCCCGACGGCGTGTCGCTCTCGCTGGCCGGCACCGCCGCGCCCGGTCACCCGGTTATGCGCACCCGCTGGCTCAGCCTGGCCCCGCCGCAAGGCGCGCTGGCCCGCGTGGTGGCCACCCGCGCCACGCTGCTGGCTGACCATGTGCGGGGGTTTGACCGGTTGGGCCTGCCCGACCCGCTGGCCGCCCTGCCCGCGCTGTTGGGCGAAAGCGTCACCGGCACCCAGGCGACCATCCACGGCGACCTGAACTTAGAGAACGCGCTCGTCGGCCCCGGCGGCTTCATCTGGTTGATCGACTTTGCGCAGACCCGCGACGGCCACGCGCTGTTCGACTTCGCCTATCTGGAAGCGACGCTCATCGCCCAGGTGCTGCCCCCCACCGACACCGCCGCCGACTTCGCCGCGCTGGCCGCCGGCCGGCACCCGCTCCAGGCCGCCATCCGCGCCATGGTGGCCCGCTGCCTGTTCGACCCCAGCCAGCCGCGCGAGTATCAACTGGCGCTGCTGCTCACCTGCCTGGGCGGCCTCAAGTTCGTCAACCTCGACCGGGAACAAAAGCGCCACCTATACCTCACGGCGGCGGCGCTTCTCCGTCAACTGCAAGCCTAACGCTCAGTGGGCGCGGTAATGCACCTCGCTCAACGCCCGCAGCCGGTCGGCGGCCTGCTCGGGCGTCAGGTCGCGCTGCGGCATCGCCAGCAGTTCGTAGCCGACCATGAACTTCCGCACCGTGGCCGAGCGCAGCAGCGGCGGGTAAAAGTGCGCGTGTAAATGCCAGGTGGGGTGCGCCCGCCCATCGACTGGCGCGGGGTGAAACCCCATCGAGTACGGAAACGACACCTCAAACAGATTGTCGTAGCGCGTGGTCAGTCGGCGCAGCACATCGGCCAGCCCATCCACCTCGTCCGGCGTCAGCTCGTCCAGCCCGCCCACGTGCCGGTTGAACAGCAGCAGCGTCTCAAACGGCCACACCGCCCAATACGGCACCACCGCGGTGCAGGTCTCGTTCGCCGCCACCACGCGCCGGCCATCGGCCCGCTCCGCCGCCAGGTAGTCGCACAACAGGCAGCGGCCGTGTTCGGCGTGGTAGGCGGCTTGCGTGGTGAGTTCCTTGGCCGGCTCGTTCGGAATGTGCCCGGACGCCCACACCTGGCTGTGCGGGTGCGGGTTCGAAGCGCCCATCTGCGCGCCCTTGTTCTCAAATACCTGCACATAGTGAATGAACTCGCGCGCCGCCAGGTCGCGGCTCTGGTCGATCCACGTCTGCACCACCTGCGCCACCGTCGCCTGCGGCAGCTCCGGCAGCGTCAGGTCATGCCGCGGCGAGAAACAGATCACCCGGCACAGCCCCGGCTCCGGCTCGTACCGGAACAGCGGATTTACCTCCGCCTCGCCCGCCGGCACGCTCGGCCGCAGCGCGGCAAAGTCATTGTCGAACACAAACGTGCCGGTGTACGGCGGATTGTTCACCCCGCCCGCCCGCGCATTGTCGGGGCACAGGTAACAGGCGGGGTCATACGCCGGCAAATCCTCCGGCGGCACGCGCTCCATCTGCCCCATCCACGGGCGCTGCGCGCGGTGCGGGCTGACCAGCACCCACTCGCCGGTCAGAGCGTTGTAGCGGCGATGCGGAAAATCAAGCGTCATGCGGTCGGCCTCACTTCTGCGCTAGGTGCCGGCTCCAAGTCGGGCAGCACTTCGTAAATCTGCTCGTGCGCCACGCGGCCCTTCACCTGCACCGGCGGCAGCGCCCGCGTGCGCACCTGCCCCGCCACGCACGCCTGCGCCGCCTGGCTCAGCAGAATTTGCCCCGGCGCGGCCAGTTCTTGCAGCCGCTTCGCCAGGTTAACCACGTCGCCAATAGCCGTGTAGTTGAACAGCTCCGCCGTGCCCACGTTACCCACAATCGCCTCGCCCACCGTAATCGCCACACCGAAATGCACCGTGGCCGCCTGCCCGCCCAGCGTGGCGCGGTAACGGGCCAGGCGCGCCTGCATGTCCAACGCGGCGCGCACGGCCCGCAGGGTGTGGTCGGGCTGCGGGTCGGGCGCGTTGAACAGCGCCATCACCGCGTCACCCAGGAACTTATCAATCGTGCCCTCCTGCGCCAGCACGGCCTGCGCCGCCAGGTTCAAGTGGTCATTCAAGAGCACAAATAGCGCCTCGGGCGGCGTGTGCTCGCTCAGCGTGGTAAAACCGCGCACATCAGCAAACAGCGTGGTCACCACCTGCCGCAGCCCCGCCAAATTCGGCGGCTCGCTCAGCAGTTTGTCGCGCACGCGCGGCGTCACCACCCGCCCAAATGTCTGGCGGATGCGCTCGCGCTCGGCCTCCAGGCGGCGGCGGTCGGTCACGTCATCCAACACCAGCGTCACGCCGATAGTTTTTTGGTTCACATCCTTCAGCGGCGATACTGACAGCACCAGGTGGACCACGCCGCGCCCTACCACCTCCGCCGATAACGGCTCGCCGGTGAGCGGCAAATCACCGGCGCGGGCCAGTGCAATCAGTTGCTCCAGCGCGCCGGTCTGCGTTGGCAACAGCAGGCTCACCGCTTGGCCCACCGCGGCCTCGAGCGACAGCCCCAGGCAGCGCTGCGCGGCGGCGTTGATGTTGGTGATTGCGCCGTCTGTGCCAATCGTGACCACGCCCGACGCAATGCTGGCAAAGGTGTCATCCAGCAGATTCTTCATCTCCACCGTGCGCTGATAGTTGCGGCGCAGGTTGACGTACAGGCGCGCATTCTCCACCGCCAGCGCGCTCTGGCTCGCCAGCGTCGCCACATATTCCAGGTCGTCGTCGGCATACGGCTCGCCCGAGCGCTTCGGCCCCAGCGCCAGCCACCCGGTCAGGCGGCGCTCTGACCGCAGCGGCGCCAGCACAATCAACCGCAGCGCCGCCACTGTGCGCCAGTCGCCGCTTGGGGTCAGGCCGTCGGCCGCGTCGGGTGTCAGGCTCAGCGGGCGTTCGGCCGCCAGCAGGCGCGTCGCCAGTTGGCCCTCGGGCAGAAAGGCCGGCACGTCGACCAGCCCGGCCGCGCCATGCGCCAGGTACGCGCCGCTGTCCTCGTCAAACAGATACACCAGCGCCCGGTCGGGCAGCAGCGTCGCCTCCAGCCGCCCCACCAGCCGCTCCAGCACGCGGCTCAGGTCAATCGTCGTGGTCAGTTCGCGCGCAAACGCTTGCAGCGCTTGCCCATAGTCGGCGCGGCCCCGGTAAAACAGCCGGTCCACCAGCGCTTGGGCGGCGGTACGCAGCGGGTTGAAGAGCAGCACCATCGCGAACAGCGCCAGCGCAATCACCAGCGGATCGTTGGCGGGCAGCCGCACATCTAACAGCGCACTCAAGCCGGTCAGCAGACTGAAGTACACCGCCACCACCGCCGCCGTCATGAGGCCATAGGCCACCTGTTGATTCAGCAGCCGGTCGAAGTCAGGGATGCGGTAACGGATGATGGCGTAGGCCACCGACACGGGGAAGATGACAAAGGCCGGGAAGTACAGGATGGGCAGAAACCGCGCCGGCTGGGGGCTAAGCAGGGTTGGCAGCAGGTAGAGCACAAACGCCGGCCCAAACGCCAACAGCGCGCCAAACACAATCACCCGGCTCTGCTGCCGCACCACTGCCGACCCCGACCGCCGCAAGCGGTAGATGAGCAGCGCAAAGAACAGCGCCAGGCCCAGCGCCACGAGAATGTAGTTGTCAATCCAACTGGCGAGGTAGGCCCACGGGTCGCGGCCGTGGTAAAGCTGGAGTTCCGTCCACGCGATGGCCGCCAGGCCCGGCCCCCACACGATATAGCGCGCGGTCGGCCAGCGCCGCACCCAGCGCGTGTCGCGCGGGAAGACCAGGGCCAGCGCCGCCACAGACGCCCCCGCCAACGGCACCGCGCCCGCCCACAGCCGCGCCAGCGCATGCGTGGCGTTCATGTCGAGGAACGCGCCCGTCATCACCGCCAGCGCCGAACAGAAGATCAGGTACACCCGCCCGGCGCGCGTGCGCCAGCGCAGCACGTACACCCACAGCCCCAGCCCGGCGAACACCAGGGCGACCACATAGGGCACGACAAACAGGCTGGCGAAGTCAAAGAAGGCGGGCGCTTGAACGAGGACGGTGACGGTGAAGACCGCGCCGGTGTCGCGGGCCGCGAACGTCAGCGCCACCGGCGCGCCTAGCGGACGGGCCAACCGCGCCAGCACATCGGCTGTAGGGGCCAGCGGCACGCCGTCGATGGCGACCAGGCGGGCGGGCCAGTCCACCCCCGCCGCCTTGGCCGCCCAGCCGGGGCCGTTAATGCGGCTAACGACTTGGTTCGGCTCAAACAGCGCGCCCACAAACGGGGTGCGGTACCAGCGCCAGGCCTGAAACGGCGCCACGATCAGGGCAAACACGGCCAGGGCAAACGCCGCCAGTGGCGGTAGGTGGCGCGTCCAGTGCGCCGTCGGCTCAATGCTGCGTTCGAGCGTATCGGCGTCGAGCGGCATGGGGCCTCAGGCGGCGCCGGAGCTTAGGCGACCGGCCGATTATCGAGCCGGAAACCGTGGCCGCGCACCGTCACAATGTAGTGAAAATCGGGGTCGAGCTCGGCCAGCCGGTCGCGCACCCGCCGCACCAGCGCGTCGATGGCCTGCTCCGACACGCCTGCGCCGCTGGCCTCCGGCCACACCGACAAGATAACCTCATCGCGCGAGCACACCTGCCCCGGTCGCTGGTACAGCAGTTCCAAAAAGCGGAACTGCGGCACCGACAGCGGCGGGTCAAGTTCGCGGTCGTTGAGCCACACCCGCCGCGCCGCGCCGTCGAGCCGCAGCCGGCCCACGCTCACCACCGCGCCTTCGGGCGTGGTCTCAATCCGCAGCGGCACCGTGGCTTCCGAGCCCACGTACGCCAGTTTGGCGACCAGCGCTACCTGGATCAGGTCGCCGTCTTGCAGCCGCTGTTTGCCGGTCAGCGGCTGGCCGTTGAGGTGCGTGCCGTTCTTGCTGTCGAGGTCTTCAATCTCAAAGCCGCCGTCGACCCGCCGCAGGGTGGCGTGCCGCCGGCTGACCTGGCGATCGGGGATGATGATCTCGCAGGTCGGCTCGCGGCCGATGGTGGCCTCGGACATGAGCAGGATCCAGCGTTGGCCGGTGATGGGGCCGGATTGGCCGATCAAAATGGGTACGTCGTTTTTGCCAGACATTGGAACAGGTTATAATACCGGACAGACCGGAGGTCAAGGCAGAAGGCAGGGTTGCTCGCGGGCCAGCGGAGAGACTGGCCCCTCGCCGGAGCAACTGCTTGTGTAACCCTTCCGCCCAAGGTCTCTTCCCCGCTCCACCCGCAACTGCCAGTTCGCACTGGCCGCCGGTCAAACGCGCGCGGTGGCCGTTCGCAGGCCGCCCGGCGCGCACTCACAGGAGGCAGACCATGTTGCCGCCACTCCAGCTCGGAGAGGTGCTGCGCGGCCGCTACAAAATCACCACCTATATCGGACAAGGCGGGATGGGTTCTATCTACCAGGCCGAAGATTTGCGCCTGGAGGGCCGGTTGTGCGCCATCAAGGAGGTGCAGAACGACTCAACCCTGCCTCCCGAAACCCAACAGCAGGCGCGCGATCAGTTCTACCGCGAGGCCTCCGTATTGGCGCGCCTCGACCACCCCAACCTGCCCAAAGTCTCCGACTTCTTCTCCACGGCCGACCGCGATTACCTGGTGATGGACTTTGTGCCCGGCCACGACCTGCGCGCGATCGTGGCCGAGGCGCGCCAGAACACCCGCTTTCTGGCCGAGAGCGAAGTGCTCGGCTGGGCCAACCAATTGGCCGATGCGCTTGAATATTTACACCGGCAAGACAGCCCCATCGTCCACCGCGACATCAAACCGTCGAACCTCAAGATCACGCCCAGCGGCCTGCTCAAGCTGGTCGACTTTGGCCTGGTCAAGCTGCTGGCCTCCGACGAGCGCACCGTCACCGTCATTCAGGGCGTCGGCACGGCCTACTACACGCCGCTCGAACAGTACGGCGGCGACAGCGGCCATACCGATGCCCGCACCGACATTTACTCGTTTGGCGCCACGCTCTATCATCTGCTGACCAACGAGTCGCCCACCGAGGCCAAGGGCCGCTTTCTGCGGGCCGATGCCCTCCGCCCCATCCGCTCGATCAACCCGGCCGTGTCGGCCTCCACCGAGCAAGCCGTGGCCTGGGCCATGGCGCTGCACCCCGACGACCGCCCGCCCGACGTGGCCACGCTGCGGGCCGCGCTGCAATCGAGCACCGGCAACGGGCTGCGCGTGCGGGCCGAGGGTGAGAGCTTCGTGGTGCAGCCGACCATCCGTCTGCCCAACCTCACCAGCCGCACCGACCGCTACCTCGCCGTTGCCGCCGCCAGCCTCTTCCTCATCGCCCTGCTGCTAACGCTCTTCCCCGTCCCCCTGCGCTGATAGAACGCCTCAATTGCATCGTTCGCTGCTTCCCGGCCATCCCAGCATAGAGAGGCGGCCAATTGCACTTGTTTTGCAATCGAAATTGCCTCTTGCCAACAGAACATTAAATCTATACAAGTAGGGGCATGACCGCTGCTGACATGTTGTTCACCTTACCCGCGCGCTCCCCCCAGTCCGCTGACCAGTTCATTTGCATCAGCCTTGTGCGCTGGTTATGTAAAAGTGACAGTGCCGATAGGCCTGACACCCTCCCGGACCCAAGTGGTCAAAGTGACACCCGTGACACCCTCCCGGACTCAAGTGGTCAAAGTGACACCCGTGACACTCTCGCAGGGTCGCGTGGTCAAAGTGACACCCGTGACACCCTCGCAGGGTCGCGTGGTCAATGTGACACTCGCAGCGCTGATGGCTATTCGAAAAACGCCACCCCGCATCTCACCTTTTTCCACGGTGGCGGTAGTGACGATTCGCCGGCCCCGACCCAACCGCCAGCAGCGTAGGGCCGTTCGCCTGTCCCGAACGCTCTTGTCGGGGCGAGAACGGCCGCCGCTCGCTATAAGACGAGTTTTGTTTCTGAGCAACCCCCTTTCAGGCTGGTAATCTCAGCGCTGCCTGCAAAGGGGTGAGACGCGAAGCGTCACCCTTGTGTTTCCCAGGCGGATGTTTTGGTACTATCCGCTGCCCATGAGCGTATGAAGCGCTTTTCGCCCCCAGCGTGAAATGCGCCCGCGCCTGCCCTACCTATTTCTTTTTCTCTTTCTCTACACATTATTGGAAATAGGAGTGAACGCCCCGGTTTCCCAACCACTGGACCGTACCCTAACAAATTAACTGTCATTCTGAGCGCAGTCGCGCAGACCCGTTACCCATGCTGCGGTCGCGCGCGAAGAATCTCACCGCTGGACGTTCCCAAAC
>JAYUUW010000673.1:0-6542 GCA_043754665.1 Anaerolineales bacterium
GCGTGCTGGAGGGCGGTGCGGGTTGGTAGTGGGCGACGGCGGATAGCCGAGCAATGCCGGCTACAGGGTTAGGGGATGGTGAACGAGGTGCGGCCCCAGGGCAACTCACGGCCCACCGTGGCGGGCAGGCTGAGGCCGCCCACGCTGACGGTGTAGGCGCCCTCGGGCAGACCTTCAAAGACGTAGTTGCCGTCGCTGTTGGTAGTCGTGCTGGCTGACACCGGCCCAGCCAACTGCACGGTGACGCCGGCCGCGCCGTTGGCCCACTGCGCTCCGAGGCCGGCGCTGCGCACCCGCCCGGCAATGCGGCCGAGGTTCGGGGTCCAGTTCAGGTCAGTGGTCAGGTAGGTGGGGTTGGGGCCGAGCGTCAGCGCCCCGCCCGCGAACGTGCCCAGGTCTTCCCCGTATAGCCCAATCATCCGCAGCGTGCGCCCGCTCGTGTCCAGGTTGATGGTAGTAGTGCCGCTGGCCTGCCGGTTCCAGGCCACCCACACTTCGCGCCCGCCGGCGTTGAACTTGAAGGCCCGCGCCGCGCCGCCCACCTCCAGCGTGGCGGGGCGCTCGGCGGGGCCATAGCCGGCCAGCACGCGGTTCATCACTTCTAGCGCGCGGTAGGCCGGGTGGAACAGCGGGTCGGGCTCCACGCCCACCGCCGGCACGCCATTGGTGGTCTGGAGCAGGCCCTTATGGTCCGAGCCTTCGTGCGTTTCGGACTCCTGCCACGAGTACCAGAAGTAGCGGTCCATGAACGGCCGTGCCCAGAAGATGAGGGCCGAGCGCACCAGGTTGCGGGCCTTGTCGGCGTGGTCGCCGGCGGGGTCGCCCTCCCAGCCGGTCTCGGTGAGCCACACCGGCTTGCCGCCCCGGTTGGCATCAACGGCGTTGAGGACCAGCTCAATCACGCCGCTGGGGTCCCAGTCGGTACGGTCAAAGTAAACGTGGAAGCTGAGGATGTCCACATAGTTCAGCCCGCCGGCGCTCACAAATCCCTGCCAGTCCCACATCGTCCACTTGGGGTCATAGCTGAAGCCGGGGATCTGCGCCGTGGCCGGACCAACCACCGTGGCGGCCGGGTCGGCCTGCTTGATGGCGGAGTAGGCCACCGCCAGCAGGCGCACGTAATCTTGCGCGCCGCCGTTAAACTGGTGGGCGGGGTAGTCGGGCGGGTTCCACACCTGGCGCAGCTCCGGCTCATTCCACACTTCCCAATATTTGATCGGGCGGCTGAGGCCGGGCATGTCGGACTGGCCGTCGCCGTCGTAGCGCTCGACCAGCGCGCTGACGAAGCGATACCAGGCGGTGTTCTCCTGCGGGTTGCCGTACAGGTCAGTGGGCGGCTGCCGCCAGTTGGCGGTGCCGTTGGCCCAGGCCGGCACGCTGTTGCCGATCGAGGCCAGCAGGTTGATCTGGTGGTTCTGCGCGCCGGTCACCAAAATGTCCCAGGCGGCCCAATCGAACACGCCGGGCTGCTGCTCGACGAAAGCCCAGCTAAAGTTAATGTCGTCGGAGCAGTATTCGCGGTACCACTGCACGCCGGCATCGGCCAGCCAGTCCATGCTCGCGCCGCGCAGGGTGGGGTTGTGGCTGAGGTTGCCCTCGTAGGGATAAATGCTGTTGTTGCCTTCGAGCGGGCCGCCGTTCATGCCCACGAAGCCGCTCGGCGGCACGGGCAGCGGCGGCGGGACGGTCGTGGCGGTCGGAATACCGGTCGTGGTCGGCGGCGGCTGGCTGGGGAGGGGCGTGACGGTGACCGTGGGCGTGCGGCTGGGCGTGCTGGTCGGCCCCGGCGGCAGGGTGCGGGTCGGGAGCGCGCTGGGGCCGGGCGGCAGGGTGCGGCTGGGGGCCACGCCGGGCGCGCGGGTTCTGGTCGGCGTGGCGGTCGGGCTGGCGGTGGGCGTGGGGGTGGGCGTGGCGCTGACCCCGCCCAGCAGTGTCTCGCTGGCGACCGGGCCGCGCGTGTGGGTGACGCGGGTGTCCAGCTCTCCGGTGGCCGGGCCGATGGCCTGAGCCGGCGGCAGCGTGGGGTAGACCGGGCCGGTGCTGGTGGGCGCGGGCAGCAGCGTGGGCAAAGCCGCCACCAGGGCCGGCAGGGGCCCTTGGGAGGCCAGTTGCTGGTCCTGCACCAGGCGCACCATGGCGGCGACCAGCAGGCAGGCCAGCAGCAAGTTCGCCGCCAGGAGGGCCAATGTGCGGCCTGGGCGGCGCGATGCGTTGGACGAGTGCTCCATAACCAAACTCTAACCGAAGTTGCGCCACATTAGTAGGGGACAAATATCCCGTTTGTTGGTTGGCGCTGCAGAAAGGGGTGTCTTTCAGTTCAGGGGCGAAAACGCATTGCGCCCGGTCATCGCAAAAGGCTGCGGTGCGAGATGAAAATTGTCTAATCCGCGCGATGGGGGAGGTGGGGGACGATTTAGGTGGGAGGCGACTGGAACAGATGAGATTGGCCCCCAACGTGAGATGCGCCCCCAAGTGGGCTCAGCATTTGCGCTATGCGTGACTCATGCTAGACTCGGGGCGTGAAGGCATTGTTGAGGTGAATCCCGCGCTCGACACGTTACTCGCCCAGGCGGACCGCGCCATTGCCGCCGAAGCGCCGCCGAGCGCGCCCTACCGGGGGCCGGTGCATGTGGGCGTGGACCTGGGCACGGCCTACACAGTGCTGGCCGTGCTCGACGCGGACCACCAGCCGCTGGCCGGGGCCTACCGCTTTGCGCAGGTGTCGCGCGACGGCCTGGTGGTCGATTTTGTGGGCGCGGTGGCGCTGGTGCAGATGCTCAAGGCGCGGGTGGAGCAGCGGCTGGGGTTCGCGCTGACCTCGGGCGCGTCGGGCTACCCGCCCGGCGTGCCGCAGGGCGAGGTGCGGGCCACCGCCAACGTGCTGCGGGCGGCGGGGCTGGAATGCACCGGCCTGATTGACGAGCCAAGCGCCGCCAACAACGTGCTCCAGGTGCAAGACGGCGTGATTGTGGACGTGGGCGGCGGCACCACCGGCGTGGCTGTGGTGCAGAACGGCCAGGTGGTGCACACCGCCGACGAAGCCACCGGCGGTACGCACTTTTCGCTCGTCATCGCCGGGGCCAAGAACTTGAGTTTTGAGCAGGCCGAGGAACTGAAGAAGGACCCACGCCAGCAGGAAGCGCTGTTCCCGCTGGTGCGGCCGGTGATGGAAAAGGTGGGCACGATCATCCGCCGCCACATCGCCGGGTATCCGGTGAGCAGTATTTATTTAGTCGGCGGCACCGTGGCTTTTCCGGGCATGGCGGCCGTGATTGAGGAAGTAACCGGCATCACCACTACTGTGCCCGGCGCACCGCTCTTCGTGACCCCGCTGGGCATCGCCATGCACAACCAACCCTAGGGCTCAAATGGCAGACACCTTCCAACTCCGTTGCTACTCGTACATCGACCGCATGCAGCCGCAGTTCGCTGCGTTTGTGGGCACCATCACCCAGGGCGACCTGCCCACCGAAGGCATGGCCTCGCTCTACATTGAGATGGCCCCCGGCAATGAGGCCTTCCGCATGGTCGACATTGCGGTGAAGGCCACCGAGGCCCGCCCCGGCGCGCAGTTGGTCGAACGCGAGTTCGGCATGTTCGAGGTGCACAGCCGCAGTCAGTCGGAAGTGCTGGAGGCGGGCCGCGTGGTGCTGCAGCGCCTGGGCCTGCAAGTGACCGACCGCGTGAAGCCCGAAATTGCCTCGGTGCAGGTCATCACCAACGTGGACCCGTACCAGGCCCAACTGCTCAACCGCTTCCGGCGCGGCAGCATGCTGGTGCCGGGCGAGACCATGCTGGTGCTCGAAGTCGCCCCGGCGGCCTACATTAACTTCGCCACCAACGAAGCCGAGAAGGGCGCCAACATCAAGGTGCTGCACGTGTCGTCGGTCGGGCGCTTTGGCCGCATGTGGCTGTCCGGCTCCGAGGCCGAGATTCTGACCGCGCGCAACGCCGCCACCGCCGCGATTGAGGCCGTGGAAGGCAAGCCCGGCCGCGCGTAACACTAAAACGGTTTAGAGAGGGCAAGGACAGTATGCCTGACAAAAGGGCATAAAGGGCATAAAGCGTCTATAGGGGACTCAAGGGATGCGAGTACGATGGCCCTCGGTGGGGTGCTCTCCAAGCGGTATTGAGGCGAAAACATCATGGCCAAGACCTTCTACACCGAACGCGACATCAGCGATCTGGCGGACCGGGGCGTGACCACGCTCGAGGTCAACGACGACGTGGTGCTAACCGAACTGGCCCGCGACGTGGCCCGCGCGCGCGGCGTGAAGCTGGTGCGCAGCGCCCCGCCCTCCCCGGCTGCCGACGACCAGGCTGAGTTGATTCACCGCG
This sequence comes from Anaerolineales bacterium, assembly GCA_043754665.1. GTDB lineage: Bacteria > Chloroflexota > Anaerolineae > Anaerolineales > UBA6663 > JADZEK01. The sequence goes on from JAYUUW010000673.1 coordinate 4,339, forward strand.
TGAAGGCCGCCGTGCTGGCCCGCCTGGGTGACCAGGTGGACGCCGCCGTGCTCGATGCGGCGGTGGCCAAGGTCGTCGCGAGCCAGAAATAGTCGCCCCGGCTCCGCCGGCGCTTACCCCATGCTCCTCGGCCGCATCCTCGGCAGCGCCGTCTGCACCATGAAGTACCAAGACCTGGAAGGCCTGAAGCTGCTGACGGTGCAGGTGCTCAACAAAGACCTGCAGCCGGTCGGGCGCGTGCAGGTGGCCGCCGATGTGGTGCACGCCGGGCCGGGCGATTTGGTGGTGCTGGTGCGCTCGCGCGAAGCCTCGCTGGCGCTGCCCGATGTGAAATTCGTGCCGATTGACCTGACCTGCGTGGGCGTGGTGGACGAGTTGGACGTGCGGCGGGGGGAACAGCCGCTGGTGTTTCAGCCGGGCCGCACGCGCTATAGTTAAGTGCAATCAAATTAGTTCTGACGGACGCGCTGGGAGGACCTAACCCCCCGGCCCCCTTCCCTGAGCGGGAAGGGGGTGTCTGTGGGCTTGGCCCGCATTCCGTATTCACTTCTGGTTTGCAGTTAGCGCCCCCGGCCGATTGGCCAGCAAATGAGCCGGCTTTGGTCTGGCGGTGGTCGCCCGCCCGGCCGCACCCGCTAGCCTGGCGCTCACTGACATTGGCCCACCGGCCCAAGGACCGACCACCGCATGGCCCACCGAGAATTCACCTACCGCTGGGAATGGCAGCTTCGCACCAGCCCCGACCAACTGTGGCCGCTGGTGTCGGACACCAACCGCTTCAACCGCGACACGGACGTGCCCGCCGTGACCCCAACAAACCTAGGGCAGGTCGCCGCCCCGGCCCCCGGCCCGCTCGACAACGCCCACAAGCTGCTGCAACTGCGGCGCCTGGGCGTGCCCATTGAGTGGGAAGAAGAGCCGTTCGAGTGGGTGCGGCCCTACCGCTTCGGCGTCATCCGCCGCTACCAGCGCGGCCCCGTCGGCGAGATGCGGGTGGTGGCCGAGCTGACGCCGCAGCCCAACGGCGGCACGCGGCTGGTCTATACCGTCATCGCCACGCCCCGCAACCTGTTCGGTTACATTGCCATCCCGGCGCAGATCGGCGTGCTGAGCGCCCGCAGCTTCGACGCCGCCTTTCGCCGCTACGATGCCGCCGCCGCTGCTGCACGCGGCCCCGCCCCTACCGCGCTGGATGTGCCCGGTCGCCCGAACCTGGCCCCCGGCGGCCGCGAACGGCTGGCGACCGCGCGCCAAAAGCTCCTCGCCAACGGCGTGACGGCGGAGCTGATCGACCTGCTGACCACGCTGATCGAAGAGGCCGACGACATGGCGCTGTTCCGGCTGCGGCCCTACGCCGTGGCCGACTTTTGGGAGCAGCCGCGCCGCCCGGTGCTGGAACTGTTCCTGCATGCCACGCGCGCCGGCTTGCTGAACTTTAGCTGGGACTTGCTGTGCCCCTTGTGCCGGGGCACGCGCAACGGCGTGAGCACGCTCAGCGACGTGCGGGCCGAGGTCCACTGCGAAAGCTGCAACATCGATTTCACCGTCAACTTTGACCGGCAGGTGGAGCTGACCTTCCGGCCCAACCCCAGCATCCGGCGCACGCCCGACAGCACCTACTGCGTGGGCGGGCCGCAGGTGACGCCGCACGTGGTGGCCCAGCAGTTGCTGCGCCCCGGCACCCGGCGCGACATCCACTTGCAGTTGGAGGCCGGCCGCCACCGCCTGCGCACCATGCGGCTGCCGGGCGGGCAGTTCGTGGTGGCCGGGCCCGGCGGCGCGGCCGAGGCGGTGCTGAGCGCCACGCCCGAGGGCTGGCCGGCGGCCGAGTGGACGCTGGCGCGCGACGTGACGATCACGCTCGACAACGCGACGGCCGAGGCCCAGTTGTTCATTCTGGAGCGCACCGCCTGGAGCGACCAGGCCGTGACCGCCGCCGAGGTCACCTCGCTGCAACTCTTCCGCGACCTGTTCGCCAACGAGGCCTTGCGCCCCGGCGAGCGCATTTCGGTCGGCACGCTGACAGTGCTGTTCACCGATTTGCGCGAGAGCACGCGCCTGTACCGCGAGAGCGGCGACGCGGTGGCCTTTGGGCATGTGATGAACCACTACGATGTTCTGCGCGAGGCCATCGCCGCCGAAGACGGCGCGCTGGTCAAGACCATCGGCGACGCGGTGATGGCGGTGTTCCGCCGGCCCGCGCC
>JAYUUW010000674.1:0-7953 GCA_043754665.1 Anaerolineales bacterium
CCTGACCGCCGGCAAGACGCTGATGTTCGGGCACGGCTTCAACATCCGCTACAACACCATCACGCCGCCGGCCGATGTGGACGTGAGCATGATCGCGCCTAAGGCCCCCGGCCACCGGGTGCGCGAGGTCTATGTGGAAGGCGGCGGCACCCCCGCGCTGCTGGCCATTCACCAGGATGCCACCGGCCAGGCCAAGGCGCTGGCGCTGGCCTATGCCAAGGCGCTGGGCGTCACCCGCGCCGGTGTCATCGAAACGACCTTCGCCGAAGAGACCGAGACCGACCTGTTCGGCGAGCAGGCCGTGCTGTGCGGCGGCGTGAGCGCGCTGGTGAAGGCCGGCTTCGAGACGCTGGTGAAGGCCGGCTATCAGCCCGAGATCGCCTACTTCGAGTGCATGCACGAACTTAAGCTCATCGTCGACCTCATGTACCGGGGCGGCTTGAACTACATGCGCTACTCGGTCAGTGACACGGCCGAGCACGGCGACTACACCGGCGGCGCGCGCCTGATCACCGAAGAGACCATGGGCGAGATGAAGAAGATGCTGACCGAAATTCAGGACGGCACCTACGCCAAGAACTGGATCGCCGAGAACGAGAACGGCCGGCCGTGGTTCAACGAAACCCGCCGCCGTGAGCAAGATCAACCGATTGAAAAGGTCGGCGCCGAGCTGCGCGCCATGATGCCTTTCTTGAACCCGGTGACGGTCAAGCCGGACGAACAGGGGTAACCGCATGGACAATTACGTCCGTATCTTCGATACCACTTTGCGCGACGGGGAGCAAAGCCCCGGCGCGACCATGACGTCGGTCGAGAAGCTGGAAATCGCCCGCGCGCTGGCCCGGTTGGGCGTCGATGTGATCGAGGCCGGCTTTCCGGCCGCCTCGCCCGACGACCTGGCCGCCGTCAAGCGCATCGCGCTGGAAGTCGGTCATCCCGGCCGGGCCGAGGGCATGCCGGTGCGCCCGCCCATCATCTGCGGGCTGGCGCGCTGCAACAAGAACGATATCGACAAGGCCTGGGAGGCGGTGAAGGGGGCGGCCCAGCCTCGCATTCACACCTTCCTGGCGACCTCCGAAATCCACATGCGCTACAAGCTCAAGATGGACCGCGAGCAGGTCATCGAGCGCGCGCGTGACATGGTGGCCTACGCCCGCAGCCTGTGCGCCGACGTGGAGTTCTCGCCGGAGGACGCCGGCCGCAGCGACCCTGAGTTTCTGTATCTGATTCTGGGAGAAGTCATCAAGTCGGGGGCCACCACCCTCAACATCCCCGACACGGTGGGCTACACCACGCCGGAGGAGTTTGGCGCGCTGATCGCCGGAATCATGAAGCACACCGTGGGCATCGAGAATGTGATCGTCTCGGTCCACTGCCACGACGATCTGGGCTTGGCCACGGCCAACACGCTGGCCGGCATCCGCGCCGGGGCGCGCCAGGCCGAGGTGACGGTGAACGGCATTGGCGAGCGGGCCGGCAACACCTCGCTGGAAGAGGTGGTCATGGCGCTGCACACGCGCCGCCCGGCCTTCAACCTGAACACCGGCATCGACACCACTCAGATCATGCGCATCAGCAAGATGGTGAGCAACTACACCGGCATCGTGGTGCAGCCCAACAAGGCCATCGTGGGGGCCAACGCCTTCGCGCACGAGGCCGGCATTCACCAGGACGGCATGCTGAAGCACCAGCAGACTTACGAGATCATGCGGCCGGAGACGGTCGGCGTGACCATGAGCCGCCTGGTGCTCGGCAAGCACTCCGGCCGGCACGCCTTCAAGACGCGCCTGACCGAGATGGGCTTTGTGCTCAATGAGGTGGAACTGGATAAGGCCTTTGGCCGGTTCAAAGACCTGGCCGACAAGAAGAAAATCATCACCGACGCCGATCTGGAGGCGCTGGTGGCCGATGAGTTCTACCAGCCGCGCGAGATTTACGCGCTCGACGGTTTGCAGGTGGCCTGCGGCACGATGGGCATGCCCACCGCCACGGTGCGCCTACGCGGGCCGGACGGCCAACTGCATCTGATCGCCAACGTGGGCACCGGCCCGGTCGATGCCGCCTACAAGGCCATCGACCAGATCATCCAGGCCCCGGCGACGCTGCTGGAGTTCTCGGTGCACGCCGTAACCGAGGGCATCGACGCGCTCGGCGAAGTGACCGTGCGCATCCAGGGCCGCAACCCGCACCGCACCGTGGAGGCGCAAAAGGAGCTGGAGCAGCCGCGCACCTATGGCGGCCACGGGGCCGATACCGATATCATCGTGGCCAGCGTCAAGGCCTATCTGGCGGCCGTCAACAAAATGCTGGTGGCCACCGGCACCTACAACAGCGACGGCCAGCGCACCGCCGAAGTGAGCGCGACCGCGCGCGCCAGCTAGACCTTCCCGACCATGACCGAACCCCTGACGCTTTTTCAGAAGATTTGGAACAACCACGTCGTCGCGCAGGACGCGGGGTCGCCCGCCGTGCTGTACGTCGATCTGCACCTGGTGCACGAAGTCACCTCGCCGCAGGCCTTCACCGGCCTGCGGCAGCGGGGGCTGAAGGTGCGGCGGCCGGATAAGACCGTGGCCACTGCCGACCACAGCACTCCCACGCACGACCGCTCGCTGCCCATCCTCGATGAGATGGCCGCGCGCCAAATCGCGCAGTTAGAGACCAACTGCCGCGACTTTGGCATCACGCTCTACGGCTTGGGCAGCCCGCACCAGGGCATTGTTCACGTCATCGGGCCGGAGCTGGGCTTCACGCAGCCGGGGCATACCATCGTGTGCGGCGACAGCCACACCAGCACCCACGGCGCGTTCGGCGCGCTGGCCTTTGGCATCGGCACCAGCGAGGTTGAGCATGTGCTCGCCAGCCAGTGCCTGCTCCAGCGTCAGCCCAAGACGTTCGAGGTGCGGGTGGAAGGCCGGCTAGGGCCGGGGGTGTCGGCCAAAGACATCATCCTGGCGCTGATCGCCCGCATCGGTATCGGCGGCGGCACCGGGCATGTGTTCGAGTACACCGGCCCGGCCATTCAGGCGCTCAGCATGGAAGAGCGCATGACCATCTGCAATATGTCCATCGAAGGCGGCGCGCGGGCCGGGCTGATTGCGCCGGACGACACGACCTTTGACTACCTGCACGGCCGCGACTTCGCCCCGCACGGCGCGAACTGGGATGCGGCCGTGGCCCGCTGGCGCACCCTGCCGACCGACGCCGGCGCGGTCTATGACCAAAGCCTCACGCTCGATGCCTCGACGTTGGAACCCATGATTACTTACGGTACCAACCCCGGCATGGGCATCCCGATCACCAGCCGCATCCCGGACCCGGCCGACCTGAGCGACCCGAACCAAAAGGCCGCGCTCGACAAGGCCCTGCGCTACATGGATTTGCAGCCCGGCCGCCCGCTGCTGGGGCATCCGGTAGACGTGGTCTTTATCGGCAGTTGCACCAACTCGCGCATCAGCGACCTGCGCCTCGCGGCCGGCCTGCTGCGTGGGCGCAAGGTGGCCGGCAACCTGCGCGTGATGGTGGTCCCCGGCTCACAGGATGTGAAGCGGCAGGCCGAGTCTGAAGGGCTGGCCGAGGTGTTCAAAGCCGCCGGCGCGGAGTGGCGCGAGGCCGGCTGCTCGTTGTGCATTGCCATGAACGGCGATCAGTTAGCGCCGGGGCAGTACGCGGTGAGCACCAGCAACCGCAACTTCGAGGGGCGGCAGGGCAAGGGCGGCCGCACTTTCCTGGCCAGCCCACTGACGGCGGCGGCCACGGCCCTGACCGGCCGCGTGACCGATGTGCGCACCCTGTTGGAGAACTAAGGTATGGCCCAATTCACCACCCTTACGGCCCGCGTCGCGCCGCTGCCGATGAACGACGTGGACACCGACCAGATCATCCCGGCGCGCTTCCTCAAGGCGACTGACAAGCAGGGCATCGGCGCGAACCTGTTCGCCGACTGGCGCTACCACGCCGACGGCACGCCCAAGGCTGACTTCGTGCTCAACAAACCCGTGTATCAAGGCGCCCGCATCCTGCTGGCGGGCCACAACTTCGGCTGCGGCTCGTCGCGCGAGCATGCGCCCTGGGCCCTCACCGGCAACGGCTTCACCGCCGTCATCTCCACCTCATTCGCCGACATCTTCCGCAACAACGCGCTCAAAAACGGCCTGCTGCCAGTGGTGGTAGAGCCGGAGATGCACCAGATGCTCTTCGACCTGATCGAAGAAGTGCCCACCGCCGAGTTGACCATTGACCTGGCCACGCAGACGCTCACCCTGCCAACCGGGCAGACTGCCAGCTTCCCCATCGACGGCTTCTCCAAGGCCTGCCTGCTGCAAGGCACCGACGAGCTGGGCTACCTACTGAACTTTGACGCCCAAATCGCCGCGTACGAGGCGCGCCTCCCCAGCGCGGCCTAGCGCGCTCGACGGCGGCGACTATGCCCGAGCGGATTCAGGTCTACGACACCACGCTGCGCGACGGCACCCAGCGCGAGGGCATCTCGCTCTCGGGCATCGATAAGCTGCGCATCGCCCACCAACTCGACGACTTGGGCGTGGCCTTCATCGAGGGCGGCTGGCCCGGCTCGAACCCCAAGGACGCCGAGTTCTTCGAGCGGGCGCGCGACCAGCACTGGCACACGGCGCTGGTCACCGCCTTTGGGGCCACCTGCCGCGCGCAGGGCGGCCCGGATGACGATGCCAATATCGCCGCGCTGCTGGGCGCGCACACGCCGGTGTGCACGGTGGTGGGCAAGACCTGGACCCTGCACGTGACCGACGTGCTGCGCACCACGCTGGACGACAACTTGCGTATCATCGAGGCCAGTTTGGCCTATCTGCGCGCCCAGGGCCGCCGCGTGATTTACGACGCCGAGCACTTCTTCGACGGCTACCGCGCTGACCCGACCTATGCGCTCGAAACGCTGCGGGCGGCGGTGCGCGGCGGCGCGGAGACCGTGGTGCTTTGCGACACCAACGGCGGCAGCCTGCCGTGGGACATTGCCGACACGTTCCGCACGGTGCACACCGCGCTGGCGCACCCGCTGGGCATTCACACCCACAACGACGGCGAGTGCGCTGTGGCCAACACGCTGGCGGCCGTGCGGGAGGGCGCGATCCAGGTGCAGGGCACCATCAACGGCTACGGCGAGCGCTGCGGCAACGCCAATTTGTGCGCCCTCATCCCCGATGTGGAAATAAAGCTGGGGCGTGAATGTCTGCCGCCCGGCGGCCTGGCGCGGCTGTACGACCTCTCGCACTTCGTGGCGGAGGTGGCCAACCTCGCGCCGGACGAGCACCAGGCCTATGTGGGCAAGTCGGCCTTCGCGCACAAGGGCGGCATCCACGTCGCCGCCATGCGCCGCAACGTCCACTCCTACCAGCACGTCGACCCCACACTGGTCGGCAACAGCATGCGCGTGGTGGTCAGCGAGCTTTCCGGCCGGGGCAATTTGCTCAGCAAGGCTGAGGAATATGGCCTCGCGGCGGAGGGCAACGTCGGCGTGGGCGAGGTGCTGACCGAGATCAAGGCGCTCGAAGCGCAGGGCTTTTCGTTTGAGGCGGCCGAGGCCTCGGTGGCGCTGATGCTCAAGCGCCAGCAGCCCGGCTACGTGCCGCCCTTCGAGTTGATCGACTTTGCCGTGATCGTGGAGCACCGCACCGGGCGGGGTATCTTGGCCGAGGCCACGGTGAAGGTGCGTGTAGCGGGCGACGAGGCGCAGGGCACTGCCGCCGAAGTGCAGCACACCGCCGCCGAGGGCAACGGCCCGGTGAACGCGCTCGACGCCGCCCTGCGCAAGGCGCTGCTGCCGCGCTACCCGGCCATTGCCAATTTCCAACTGGCCGACTATAAGGTGCGCATTCTCGATGGCAACAACGGCACGGCCGCGACCACGCGCGTGCTGATCGACACGCAGAACGGCGCGCAGCGCTGGAGCACGGTCGGCGCGAGCGCCAATATCATTGACGCTAGTTGGCGGGCGCTGGCCGACGCGGTGGAATATGGCCTGACCGTCGCGGGCGCGGCCGACACGCAAATTCAAACAGGGAGTGTGGGATGAAGGCAAGCATTGTGTTGTTGCCGGGGGACGGCATTGGTCCCGAGGTGGTGGCCGAAGCGGTGCGCGTGCTGGCGGCTGTGGCGCAGCAATTTGGGCATGAATTTGCGTTTACCGAGCGGCTGATGGGCGGCTGCTCGATTGACCGGCACGGCGTGGCGCTCACCGACGAAGTGCTGGCCGACTGCCAGGCCTCGGACGCGGTGCTGCTGGGCGCGGTGGGCGGGCCTAAGTGGGATGACCCCGCCGCCACGGTGCGCCCGGAGCAGGGCTTGCTGGGGCTGCGCAAGGGGCTGGGCGTGTATGCCAACCTGCGCCCCGTGAGCGTGCACCCGGCGCTGGTGGCGGCCTCGCCCCTCAAGCCGGAGCGGCTGGCCGGCGTGGATATTCTCGTCATCCGCGAGCTTACGGGCGGCCTGTACTTTGGCCAGCCCAAGGGCCGCAGCATGGTCGACGGCCACGAGCGCGGCGTGGATACGCTGGAATACTTCGACTATGAAATCCAGCGCGTGCTCGACCTGGCCTTCCGCTTGGCGGCCGACCGCAAGCACAAGGTCACCTCGGTCGACAAGGCCAACGTGCTGGAGTCCTCGCGGCTGTGGCGCAAGATTGCCACCAGCACCGGCGCGGCCAACCCCGGCATCGCGCTCGACCACATGCTGGTCGACACCGCCGCCATGCGCCTGATCTCCAGCCCGGCCAGCTTCGATGTGCTGGTGACCGAGAACATGTTTGGCGACATCTTGACGGACGAGGCCTCGGTGTTGTCCGGCTCCATGGGGCTGCTGCCTTCGGCCTCGCTGGGCGACAGCGGGCCAGGCCTGTACGAGCCCATCCACGGCTCTGCGCCCGACATCGCCGGCAAGGGGCTGGCGAACCCGCTCGGCACCATCCTGAGCGCGGCGCTGTTGCTGCGCCACTCGCTCAAGCTGCCGCGTGAGGCGGCGGCGATTGAGGCGGCCGTGCATGCGGCCATCACCGCCGGAGCGCGCTCGGCCGACCTGGGCGGCAGCCTGCCCACCACCGCCATGACCGACGCCGTGCTGGCGCGGCTGGGAGAGGCGGTTGTTTCATAATGCGCATCGCTATTCAAGGTGAGCGCGGCGCATACTCCGAGGCGGCGGCGCTGGCCCACTTTGGGCCGGAGACCGAAATCGTGCCGTGCGCCAGCTTCGAGATCGCCTTTGACGCGGTGGAGAACGGCGAGGTCGACGGCGGCCTGCTGCCAATAGAGAACTCGCTGGCCGGCAGCATCCACCGCAACTACGACCTGCTCTTGCAGCACACGCTGTCCATCATCGGTGAGCAGCATTTGCGCGTCAGCCATTGCCTCATCGGCCACCCCGGCGTCAGCCTGGGCGAAGTGCGCAAGGTCATCAGCCACCCGCAGGCGCTGGCCCAGTGCGACCGTTATCTGCGCGCGCTCCCCGGCGTGACGACCGAAGTCGTTTACGACACGGCCGGCAGCGTCAAGATGGTGCGCGCGTCCGGCGACCGCACGCTGGCCGGCGTGGCCTCGCGCCGCGCCGCCGAAGTGTACGGCATGCACATCATCGCCGAGGGCATCGAGGACGACCCGGCCAACTTCACGCGCTTCCTGTCGATCTCCAAGCAGCCCATCACGCCCGCCGGCGACTGCAAGACCTCGATTGTGTTTGCCATGCGCAACCTGCCCGGCGCGCTGTTCAAGGCCATGAGCGTCTTCGCCTTGCGTGACATCGACCTGACCAAGATCGAGTCGCGCCCGCTGGTCGGCAAGGTGTGGGAGTACCTGTTCTACGTGGACCTGGCCGGCTCGACCGCCGACTCCAACGTGCAGCGGGCGCTGGCGAATCTCGAAGAGTATGCCTCATTGCTGCGCGTGCTGGGCTCTTACCCGCGCCAGCGCTTCCAAGCCGAATGACCGT
>JAYUUW010000675.1:0-9703 GCA_043754665.1 Anaerolineales bacterium
GCGATGAACTCGGTGGCCGCCAGCATGATCGGCACCACCAGCACCGACGCCAGCGCCAGCCACACGTTCAGCACGAACATGGCGATCAGAATGCCCACCAGCGACAGCACGCCCGCCACCAGCGCCGTCACGTTCTGCGACACGGCCTGGTTGATGGCGTCGATGTCGTTGGTCAGGCGGCTCATCAGCTCGCCGGCCGAGTGCTGGTCAAAGAAGCGCAGCGCCAGCCCCTGCAAGCGCCGGAACAACTCTTGCCGCAGTTGCTGCAAGGCCTGCTGCGACACGCGCGCCATCACCCACGCCGCCGCCGCTTGAAAGACGCTGTTGAGCACAAACACCACCAGCATCAGCCCGGCCGTGCGCGCCAGCCCGGCCGCGTCTTTGCCGCCGATGTAGCGGTCAATCGCCAGGCCCATCAGGTACGGCCCCATCAGCCCCAGCAGCGTGTAGATGACGACCAGCACCAACACCAGCGCCATCGCCAGCCGGAAGGGGGCCAGGTAGCCCATCAGCCGGGCCAGCGCCTGGCGCGGGTGGCCGGCCTTTTCGATCTTGGCGCGGCCAATGGGCGAGGCCGCCAGCGCCGCCCGCGCTTTGTCCGCCGGTTGGTTGCTCACGCCGCCACCGCCGCCGCCAGCGCGCGCGCCGCCTCGTTAAGCTGTGGCCCGCCGCCCAACTGCGAGTCGTAAATCTCCTGGTAGATCGGGCTGGTGCGCAGCAGTTCGGCGTGGGTGCCCTGCGCCGCGATGCGGCCCCGGTCGAGCACGATGATCTTATCGGCCTTGAGCACGGTGCTGATGCGCTGGGCCACGATAAAACTGGTGTGCTGCCGGCCATCCGCCTCCAGCGCGTGTTGAATCTTGGTCTCGGTCTCCACATCTACCGCGCTGGTGCTATCGTCGAGGATCAGAATCTTGGGCTGGGTCAGCAGCGCGCGCGCGATGGCCAGGCGCTGCTTCTGCCCGCCGGACAGGTTCACGCCGCGCTCCTCTACCCGCGTGTCGTAGCCCTGCGGAAAGCGCGTGATGAAGTCGTGCGCCTGGGCCGCCTGCGCCGCCGCCACGATCGCGGCCTCGCCGGCGTCGGGCCGGCCGTAGCGAATGTTGTCGCGGATGGTGCCGGTGAACAGGATCGTCTCCTGCGGCACGATGGCGATTTGCGCCAGCACGGCGTCGGGCTGTAGGTCGCGCACGTTCTCGCCGTCGAGGCACACCTGGCCGCTGGTCGCGTCGTAGAAGCGCGGGATCAGGTTGACCAGCGTGCTCTTGCCCGACCCGGTCGCGCCCAAGATGGCGACGGTCTCGCCCGGCTCGGCGACGAGGTTGATGTCTTCGAGCACCAGGCGGCTCTGCCCGCCGTAGCGGAAGCTCACATGCTCGAACGCCACGCGGCCCTGCGCCCCGGCCGGCAGCGGGCGGGCGGTGGGCGACACCACCACCTCGGGCGCGGTGTCGAGCACGGCGTTCACGCGCTGGGCCGAGGCCTGGCCGTTGGCCACCACGTTCGACAGCAGCGTCATCATCAGCAGCGGCGTCATCGTCGTCAGCAGGTAGTTGCTGAAGGCCACAATCTGCCCCAGCGACAGTGTCCCGGCGATGGCCTGCACCCCGCCGGCCCAAAGCACCACCACCACGCCCACGTTCACGCAGATGGTCAGCAGCGGCGACATGGTCGCCATGATCTGCATCACGCGCACCGACTCGCTGCTGAAGTCGCGGTTGGCTTGCTGAAACCGGTCGCTCTCGTGGTCGGCGCGCACAAACGCCTTCACCAGCCGCACCCCGGCGATGTTCTCTTGCAGTACGGTGTTCAGCCGGTCGAGCTTGGCCTGCACGCGGGTGTAGAGCGGCTCCATGTGAAAGCTGAACCACACCAGCAGCGCCACCGTCACGGCCAGCAGCGGCAGCATGGTCAGCGCCAGTTGGGCGTTGGTGTTAATCATCAGGATCAGGCTGCCGATCATCAGCAGCGGCGCGCGCGTGCCGATGCGGAGCGACACCATCACCAGCCGCTCGAACGCGCCGGTGTCGCTGGTCAGCCGCACCATCAGGTTGCCGGTGGTGAACTCGTCCAAGTTGCCATACGAGAACGACTGGATTTTGAGGAACAGCGCCTCGCGCACGTCACGCGCCACGCTCGAGCCGACCTGCACCGAGGTGAAGTTGTTGCCCAGCGCGAACAGCAGGCTGGTGATCGAGATCGCCACCATCACTAGCGCGGTCTGCACCACCACGCCGGTGTTGTGCGCCGTGATGCCTTCATCAATCAAGTGCTCGATCAGGCGCGGGATCGCCAGGTCCATGCCCACCACGGCGGTGAGGAACAGCAGGGCGGCGGCGGCGCGCTTCCAATAGGGCCGCGCAAAGGGCAGGAGTTTCAACAATGGCTGCATCACGCTGACTCGGTTTTCACAGGGCCCACTCGCAAAGTTAGGCGGGCAAATAGTTAGATAGTCTAACTATCTTAGCAAATCGCCCGCCGCCCGTCAATTGTAGGAATTGGAGGCAAGCGGCAACGGAGGGGCTTCGCCCAAAAGCCCCTCCGGGTGTACCGGATGCGCTCGTGTGCGACCGAAGGCCAACAGAACAGGCGGCCGTACAGCCCCTCGCTGTGTCGCCAATTGCCTCTAACCGTTGGCCCTCGCTATCACAACTTGGCCTCTGTTACACGCGTAGCGGTTAGCGCGCAGCGCCATCCGCTGCCGCTTCTTCGGGCGGGCGCACCGCGCTGAACAGCCGGTAGAGCGCCAGGTCGTAAATGATCTTCAGTCCGCCGGAAATGAAGAACGGCACGCTCAGCAGCGCCGGGTTGGCCAGCAGCGTGGCGGCCAGCACCGGGGCCAGCGCCGCCCCAATGGTGCGCGCCACGCCGGTCACGCCCGAGGCGGCCGAGCGCTCCTCGGGCGGCACCACCGCCATGGTGTACGACTGGCGCGTGGGCACATCCATCTGCGAGATGCTGAAGCGCAGCAGCAGCACCGCCAGCGCCAGCGGCAGCGTGGGCATCAGCGGCACTAAGATCAGCAGGATGTTCGAGGGCAGGTGGGTGAACACCATGGTGTTGATCAGCCCGAAGCGCGCCGCCAGCCACCCGGCCGAAAGCGCCGACAACCCGGCCAGCACGTTCGCGCCAAAGAAGACCGCCCCCAGCGTGGCCGGGTCGGCCCCGAAACGCACATGGAACCAGTAGGCCAGCAGGCTCTGCACTACAAAGCCGCCGCCGAAGGCATCGAGCATGAACAGCGCTGAGAGCCGCAGGATGACCGGCTGCGACTGCGCCAGCCCGAGCCAACTGCGCGGCGCGGCCGAGGGCGTGGCGGCGGGCGCCTCCACCCCCTTCGACACCAGCATGAACAGCCCTGCCAGCACCACGCCCGCCAGCGCGTAGCTCGCCACCACCAGCCGGTAGCTGTCGAGCGCCGCCAGACCCCGCGCCTGCCCGGCCTGCGCCAGGCTGCCGCCCGCCAGCGCCCCCAGCGCTGTGGCCAGCGACCCCGCCAGGTTGTACCACGCGAACACCGTGGTGCGCTGTTTGTCGGTGATGGTTTGGGTCAGCGCCGCCTGCTCAATCGCCAGGAACGGCCCCACCTCGTTGCCGCTCGGGCTGATCACGCCGATGGTGGCCGCCGCCAGCAGCACCCAAAAGTTCTGCGTCAGCGCGAACACCACGCCGGCCAGCACCATCAGCCCGGCGCCGGCCAGCAGCATGCGCTTGCGGCCCAGCCGGTCGGCCCGCGTGGTCAGCCAGAGCGAGATGGCCGTGTCGCCCAGCAGCGTCAGCGTGAGCAGCGCGCCGGCCTGCGGCTCGCTCAGCCCGGCCTCCACCAAGTACAGCGCCAGCACCACCGAGAGAAAGCCATAGGCAAACAGCCGCACGCTGCGGGTGATGAACAACAGCGCGAAGTCGCGCCGGTGCGGGTCGAGCGGTTGGGCAGTGGTCATGCGGTCACAGCTTTCTCAATCTGAATGGAGCGCTCTACAGCGGTGGCTGAATTGATTTACATCGATTCGTTAGTAGCGGACGCTGGGCGCAAAATCCCCCGCACAAACCGCGGGGGCAGGCTTGCGCCCCTACGCCAGGCTGCGCCGCGACACGCGGTTGGGAGACGGCCTACGCAAATTGGGAAAATGCACTAATCGGAATGTAACGCTTCAATTGGCGTCCGCCGTACGGCGCGCGCCGCCGGGCCATACGCCGCCAGCGCGCTGATGAGCGGCGCGACCGCCAGCCCCCAGGCCCCGGTGCGCAGGGCCACCGCCAGCGTGCGCACCGCCGCCGCCCACGGGTCATAGTCGGCCACGCCCATGGCATTGCCGCCATAGGCCGTCGCCAAAATCACAATCAGGCCCGCGCCCGCCGCCAGCCCCAGCGCGCCGCCGGCCAGCCCCACCAGCGCGGCTTCGCCCACCACCAGCGCCAGCACTTGCCCGCGCGTGGCCCCCAGCGCCCGCAGTTGCGCCAACTCGCGCCGCCGCTCGGTCACGCTCAACAGCGTGGTGTTCACCACCCCCAGCGCCGCCGCCGCCACCGCCAGCAGCAGCAGGCTGTTGAACATGGCCGGCAATTGGTCGAACACCTGGGTCTGCACCTCAAGCTGCTTCTCCAGCGCCAGCAGATACAGCCCCTCGCGCTGGGCGAACGCCCCCAGGTCGGCTTCCAGCGCCGCCCGGTCGGTGCCGGGCCGCTGCAAGATGAACAAGAGAAACGGGTCGCCGGTCACAAACTGTTCGCGCGCCGCCGCGCCGATGAGCGACGCCCCCACAAACGTCTGCCCGATGCCGGCCACGGTGCAGGCCACCGGCCCGGTGCGCCCGGTCACTGTCAGCGCGTCGCCCAGCCCCACGCCGTTCTGGCGCGCCACCGCCGGCGTCAGCAGCAGCCCGCAGCCTGCCTGCATGACCTGCAGGGCGCTGGCCCAATCGCCCGCGCTGAAGGTGAAGTAAAAGCCGCTGGCGCGGATCTGCTGTGGATCGAGCACAAACGTGAAGTAGTTCTCGCCAAAATAGGACAGCTCCGGCACGATGGCGAAGTCGTTAGCCGCCACGGTCGCCCGGTCGCCGGCCACCGCCTGCGCCGCCGCCAGTTGCGCCGCTGGAATGCGCAGCGAGTCGAGGTTGGCGTAACCGGCCGGCCCGCCTTCAATCGAGAACGTCGCCAGCGTCCATCCGCCCGCCTCGCGCGCGGCTTTGAACGCCGGCCCAAAGAGCTCATTGAAGTAAAACTGGAAGAAGCCCGCCGTCGTTACGATCAGCGTCAGCCCCACGGCCAGCGTCGTCGCGGTCAGCAGCACCCGGCCGCGCTCGCGCCGCAGGTTGTCGGCCATCAGCCGGCCGCTCGCGCCGAACAGCCGCGTGAGGGGCGCGGCCAGCGCCCGGCCCAGCGCGCTGATTGCGCCCGGCAGCAGCAGCCCCAACGCGGTGAGCCACGCCGCGCCCAAGGCCAGCGTCAGTGCCCGGTCGAGCGGCGGCTGCACCCAGGCCGCCGGCGGCGCAAACGTCAGCCACGCGGCCAGGCCCAGCGCCAGCGCGCCGCCCACCACTGCCAGCCGGGCCGCCCGGTGCGGGGCCGCCGCCGTCGCGCTTGTGCGCAGCGCCATCAGCGGGGTCAGCCGCGTGGCCTGCCGCGCCGGCACCCAGGCCGCCAACAGCGTGAAGCCCAGCCCCAGCCCGCCCGCCAGCGCAAAGCTCACGGCCGACGGCGGCTGCTCGACAAACGCGCCCAGGATGGCGATGTTGGCCTGCTTGACCAGCGCGATCAGCCCCCGCCCCGCCAGCGGCCCGGCCACCAGGCCCAACGCCACGCCGGCCCCGCCGATCAGCAGCGCCTCGGCCAGCACCAGCCGCTGCACCTGGCCGCGCGTCATGCCCAAGGCGCGCAGCAGCCCCAACTGCCGCCGCCGCTGGGTGATCGACATGCCCAGCGTGTTGAAGATGATGAAGCCCGCCGCCAGCAGGATGGCCGCGCCGATGCCCTTCATGATCGGGTCCATCTGCCCGACCAACCCCTCAGCCACCACGCGCACGTCCTCGGCTTGCCGCACCGCGCCCACCAGCGCCCCGCTGACCATGTCCCCCGCGATGACCATGCCCGCGCCCAGCGCCACCGCCAACGCGCTCAGCCCGCTGCGCGTTGGGTTCTGGCGCACAGCCTGCGCGGCCATTTGCCAGGTCAGCGTGTCCCAAAGGGGGTGGAGGGTTGTCACGCCCGTATTCTAGGGCAGAAAGCAGAAGGCGGTAGGCAGTTGGCAGAAGGCAGTCGGCAGAAGGCAGGAAGCAGTCGGCAGGAAGCAGTTGGCAGGAAGCAGTCGGCAGAAGGCAGGAAGCAGTTGGCAGGCGGCACGCGAAACGCTCAATCAGCAATCAGCAATCAAAAATCAGCAATCAAAAATCGCAAATCAGCAATCAGCCGACCGCCTGATAGTAGTTCGCCGGCAACCGCTCCATGTGCCGCTCCGGCCGTGCCAGCGCCGTCCAGCCGAACTGCGCGTACAGCCCCTGTGCGTCGCGCGTCACCAGCCCAAAGCGCCGCAGCGTTTGCAGCTCGGGGTGCGCCACCACGCAGCCCATCAGCCACTGCCCCAGGCCGTGCCCGCGAAAGTCGGCATGCACATACACATCGCACAGGTAGGCAAATGTGGCATAATCGGTCACAACCCGCGCCAGCCCGATTTGGCGCGGCCCGGTGTACAAGCCGAAGTTCAGCGAATGGGCCAGCGCCTTCTCTAACACGGCCCGGTCCATGCCCTGCGCCCAGTAAGACTCAAATGCCAGAAACTGATGGATCGCCCCGGCATCGAGCCGCGCCGGGTCGGTCGAAACTTCAAACTCGCCCTGTTGATAAACCTGATGCATAGTTCGCCTGCCTCTACGTTTGGGGTGTTGTGGGATATGGATGGTGTGCTGGTCGACACCGGGCGCTTTCACCTTGCGTCCTGGGCTGATATTCTAATCGCAGCCGGTCATTCGTTCGACGCCGACTTGTTCCGCCGCACCTTTGGCATGAACAACCACGGCGTCCTCAGCACCGTCTTCGGCCGCCCGCCCAGCGCCGATGAGCTGGTCAATCTGGCCGACGCCAAAGAAGCGCTGTTCCGCGAGATGATCGCCGGCCAGGCGCAGCCGCTGCCGGGCGTGCGTGACTGGCTGGCCCGCCTGCAAGGGCGCGGCGTGCGCCAGGCCGTGGCCTCCTCGGCCCCGCAGGCCAACATTGATGTGCTGCTCGACGCGCTCGGCATCCGCGCCTACTTTGAGGCCGAGGTCTCGGCCGAGAAGATGCCCGGCAAGCCTAACCCGGCCGTCTTCCTCGAAGCCGCCCGCCGCGTGGGCCTCACCCCCGCCCGCTGTGTGGTGGTTGAAGATGCCATCGCCGGGGTCGCCGCCGCCAAGAGCGCCGGCATGGCCTGCCTGGCCGTCACCACCACCAACCCGGCCGCCGCGCTCACCGCCGCCGATCTCATCGTCGACAGCCTGGCCGACCTGCCCGCTGACGCCTTCGACCGCCTGCTGGCCGCCCCCGCCGAGTAGCTCATGTACACCCCCAACCCTCACTCAGCCTATCGCGTCAAGTTCGACTTCCGCGTGGAGTTTGAAAACGGCGGCCACGTGCAGGGCCAAGATTTTCTCTTGGACCTGGACGCCGCCGCCGTTTCGGACGATGACCTGAAAGTGATGATTGTTGAGGCGATGAACTTAGCCCGCGCCGGGCGCGTGACCCTTCATAAGAAGCAGATCGTCCCGCGCGGCCAGCACGACGACGCCGCCCCGCCTAATCCTCTTGGCTGAGACAGTCAGCCGCCGTCACCCTCTCGTCGGATTTGTCACGCCGAGCAATGCATGGCGCTATGCGCCGGCCCCCTCGGCCCAAACGGCCGCCCGCCGTCACTCACCCGCCTGATTTGTCATTCCGAAGCCGGCCTCAGGTCGTTGGACCTGGCGCTCCCCTCGGGCCGGTGAGGAATCTCGGCTGGTCAGGCGTGGTCCCCCTGCCGGGCATGAAATCTCTACAGCGTTTCGAGGATGTCGAAGCGCTTGGCGTCGTATTCCTCTTCTGAGATCAGGTTGGTCTCCAGCAATTCCTTCAACTGCCGCAGCCGGTCCATGACGGTGATGCTCGGCGGCTGCGGCGCGGCGGCGGCCGGGTTCGGCGCGGGCGCGTCGGGCGCCTTCGCCAATTCGGCCACGTAGTCGCGCGCCCAGCGGCGGCTGGTGCCCAGGCGGTTCTGCACCAGTTTCACCGCTTCAAGCTGGCGTCCGGCCGCAATCATGCGCTTCAGCTCATGATCGGCATCCGGCCCGAGCGGGCGCATGGCCTTCGGCGCGCCGAAGCGCATGGTCAGCCCCAGCGCCAGCAGCGGCACTAGCGCCACCAGGAAGTACACGCCCAAGCTCAGCTTAAAGAACGCGTTGGTCGCTTCCACGGCGGCCCCGGCCTCGTCCACGCAGTACACCTGCTGCACCTGTGGGTTGGCCACCGGCGCCACCGTGGGGATGCCGGCATGCTGGCCGGCGGGGCAGGCCGCGCTCTCGAACAAGCGCAGCGTGCTCGGCACCGCGATGGTGCCCGGCCCGGCGCACATCAGCGCGGCCAGGGCCGCCAGCAGCAGCGGCAGCACGATGCGCCAGGTACGGAATTTAGTTGGGGTGGGTTTGCTTGTGCTCATTGCGCCCGCTTTCTGGCCTTCCTGCCCGGCAGCGTGTCCGCCGGTATGACTGTGGCCAGCCTTCAGACTTACAAGAAGCGTGCCACCTCGGGCAGAATCAAAAGCCGAGTTGGTTTGTCCCAGCGAAAGAGCTTAGCCACGAATGAGCACGAAGGGGAATGGGCGAGAGCCGGGGAGCTAACGAGGTTGGGAAGGGGTAGGGCCAATGGTCAATGGGGCGGGGTGCGATTAGCCGCTCCAGACGAATTAGCACGAATGGGTTTGGGTAATGGCGAAGGGTCAGTTGACGCTGCTGGCTGACCCGGCAGCACTGGCGCGGCATGCACGAATGGGGTGGGGGAATGGCGAAGGGTTGGATACAGCGCAGCCCGCCAGCCCCCACCAACTGCCGGCCCCGTGCGCTGCCCTTCGTGCTCATTCGTCCCGGCGGCCAATCTCACCCGCGCCTCAGCCGTGATGCTTCACGCGGCCCCCGGGATTGAATCTCCCCTCCGCTTACCCAGCCGCCCCCTTTCCCCCTTCGTGCTCATTCGTGGCTAACGCCTTTACCCAGCATTCTTCACCTTCACAATCTCCGCCATGATCGCCAGCGCGATTTCTTCCGGCGTACCGGCGTTCAGCGGCAGCCCAATCGGCCCGTGCAGCCGGTCCAGGTCGGCGGGCGTCAGGCCATCGTCGAGCAGGCGCTGACGGCGCTTGGCCTGGGTGGTCTTGCTGCCGAGCGCGCCCACATAGAACGCCGCGCTGGGCAGCGCCAGCTTGAGCGCCGGGTCATCGAGCTTGGGGTCGTGCGTCAGCATGGCCACCGCCGTGCCGCGTGTCAGCGGAATTTCCGCCAAAGCCTCGTCCGGCCAGAGCTGCACCAGTTGGTCCACGCTCCCCGGCGGGAAGCGCAGCTCGTTGCCAAAGGCCTTGCGCGGGTCGACCACCACCGTGCGGTAGCCCAGCGTCTTCGCCAGCGCCACCAGCGCAATGGTGATGTGCACCCCGCCCACGGCCACCAGCGTCGGCGGCGGCAGCACCACTTCCACAAACGCCTCGCCC
>JAYUUW010000676.1:0-3018 GCA_043754665.1 Anaerolineales bacterium
AGTATCGACCCCGGCGACGACCCCACCGCCCGCCTGACGCTGCCGCAGGCCGTCTGGAGCAGCCTGATGCGCACGCTCGACGCCGGCACCATGGGCGGCGACGAGGGCTGGCGCTTCCGGTTCGCCTCGCTGGCCATCACGCTGGGCGGCATCTTCGTCATCAGCGCGCTCATCGGCGTCATCAACAACGGCATCGAAGACAAGCTGGAAGAGCTGCGCAAGGGCCGCTCGCGCGTCATCGAGTCCGGCCACACCGTCATCCTGGGCTGGAGTGAGCAGATCTTCTCCATCATCTCCGAACTGGTGCTAGCCAACGCCAACCAGAAGAACTCGTGCATCGTCATCCTGGGCGATAAAGACAAGATCGAGATGGAAGATGAGATCCGCGATAAGGTCGGCCGCACCGGCCGCACGCGCATCGTCTGCCGCAGCGGCAATCCCATCGACCTGAGCGATCTCGACATCGCCAGCCCGCACACCTCCAAGGCCATCATTGTGCTCGCGCCCGACACCGACGAGCCCGACTCGAACGTCATCAAGACCATGTTGGCGATCACCAACAACCCCAACCGCCGGCCAGAGCCTTACCATGTGGTGGCCGAAATTCGCGACCCCAAGAACATGGAAGCGGCGCGCATGGTGGGCAAAGACGAGGTGGAATTGGTGCTGGTGGGCGACCTGATCTCGCGCATCATCGCGCAGACCTGCCGCCAGAGCGGCCTGTCGGTGGTCTACACCGAACTGCTCGACTTCGGCGGCGACGAGATTTACTTTCACGAGGAGCCGGCCTTGCACGGCCAGACCTTCGGCGACGCGCTGCTGGCCTACGCCGACTCGGCCGTCATCGGCCTGCACCCGGCCGGCGGCGCGCCGGCGCTGAACCCGCCTATGAGCACGGTGCTGAAACCCGGCGACCGGCTGGTGGTGGTGGCGGCGGACGACGACACGATTAAGCTGGCCGCGGCCGGCGCGGCGGTGGTGGACGAGAGCGCGATCCAACTGCGCGCCGCCGCCCCGCCCAAGCCCGAGCGCAGCCTGCTCTTGGGCTGGAACTGGC
The DNA here is from genome assembly GCA_043754665.1 of Anaerolineales bacterium. Taxonomy (GTDB): domain Bacteria; phylum Chloroflexota; class Anaerolineae; order Anaerolineales; family UBA6663; genus JADZEK01. Next base: position 1,058 of record JAYUUW010000676.1, read on the forward strand.
GCGCCCCGTCGATCATCAACGAGCTCGATGCCTACGTGGCCCCCGGCTCGGCGGCGACGGTGGTGTGCGATGTGGACGATTCAGTCGGGGAGGTCGAGCGCAAGTGCAGCGGGCTGAAGCATCAGACCGTGACAGTGCAGATCGGCGACACCACCGACCGGCGCATGCTCGACGCCCTGGCGGTGGGCAGCTATGACCACATCATTGTGCTGTCGTACGCCGACACGCTCGACAAGCAGCAGGCCGACGCCCGCACGCTCATCACTCTGCTCCACCTGCGCGACATCGCCGACAAGGCCGGGCACACGCTGTCGGTCGTCAGCGAGATGCTCGACCTGCGCAACCGCGCCCTGGCCGAGGTCACGCGGGCCGATGACTTTATCGTCAGCGATAAGCTGGTCAGCTTGATCCTGTCGCAGGTGTCGGAGAACAAGGCGCTCAACGCGGTCTTCGCCGACATCTTCGACCCGGAAGGCTCAGAGATTTACCTGAAGCCGGCCGGCAGCTATGTGAAGCTGGGCCAGCCGGTGAACTACTACACGGTGACGGCGGCAGCCCGCCGGCGCGGCGAGGTGGCGCTGGGCTACAAGCTGCGCGCCAACGCCGGCGACTCATCCAAGAGCTACGGCGTGGCGGTGAACCCCAATAAGGGCGCGGCCGTGACGTTTGGCGAGGCGGACCGCATCATCGTCATCGCGGATGAGTAGCGGCAGCGGATCGCTTCGCGTAGCGGATGTAACGGATGCCTTATGAAATAGCAAGGGCCGCCGGTTACTAGACAAAACAGGGCCAGTCAGTTGTACTGACTGGCCCTTTCGTTTTTCGGTCGCAGATTTCCGGGGCCGTGCGGTGCTCTCCTAACGCATCCGTTACACGCGCAGCGGCTATGGGCGAAGCTCCATACACTGCCGCTCCGGCTCTTAATCTTCCCTCGTCACCGCCGAGAACGGGAACTCCCACTCGGCCATGTAGGCCGGGCGCGGGCAGTCGGCCCAGGCCGTGCCGTATTCGTCCACGGTCGGCGTGAACGGCGTGCCGGCGATGTTGTCGGTCATCTCGGCTAGCGCCTGCACCTGCCCGTTGCCGCCCGCCTCGCAGCCAATGGCCGCGCCGTTGAAGGGCAGCCCGGTGCCGATGTAGACCCCGCCCACCACTTCCGGGCCGGCCAGCCGGTGGCGCATCTGGTAGACGGCGTCCCACAGGCCCACGCGCCCGCCCTCGCCCGCGTCGTGCACCAGCACCACCTGGTTCAGCTTCAAGTGTGCCTCGATGGTGGTGATCCACCCAGCCAGCGCGGTGGGGCTGGGCGCGGTGTTGAGCGGGACGCCCAGGTTCTCGTATTCCAGCCCGGCCTGCGCCGCCAGCGCCGCCTCGCCCAGCGGGTCTTCGTCCGGCATCCGCAAATCAATCACCGCATCCACGCCCTTGCCGGCCAGACAGGCCAGCGCCTCGGCCGTGGGCGCGCCGCCGCGCATCTGCCGGCCGGGGACGATCCAGGTGAGGTTGGGCACGTCGCATTGGGGCAGCGCGGCCAGCACAGCGCTGGTGGGCACCGGCGTGGGCGCGGGCGGGTTGGCCAGCACCCAGACGCTGGAGGCGAGGACCCCGACCACCATCAGCATGAGGAGGCCGATCAATATCTGGCCCTCGCGCGGGCGGCGCGGCGCGGGGCGGGTAACCGCATTACGTTTTGACATGATTGACTAGCCTGACGCGCCGGCTCGCCCGGCCAGGCCAACCCCAGCCGCCGGCGCGACACGCAGGCAGAACCATAACACAAGCCGCGCCTGGTGTCTGTGGAGATTTGTGGAGAAACTGCGGAAGGGCTTGGGACTCAGGGGACCCAAGGGACTCGGGGGATAGCACCAGACCCCGCAGTGTGAAACTTGTATGTTTTTACGTGGTGGCCGGTCAAGGTTGTTGCAAGGGGAGATTTCTCACGCCCCCTGCGGCTCACGTGA
>JAYUUW010000677.1:0-4450 GCA_043754665.1 Anaerolineales bacterium
TGCTCCTCCAGGCCGTCCGGCAGGCTCTCCACCACATCCAGCCGCTCCACCACCGAATACAAGGGCAGGGGCGTCGCTGCGGTCGTGGTGTCGCCGTAATCCAGCTCCACCAGGCCAAAGTCCTCCTCAATCCGCCGCCGCATGCCTTCCAGCTCTTCCTGCTTGCGGGCCAGATCGATCTGGGTCGCTGCGTTCTGGCGTTCGGCGGCGTGCAGCGCGGCGCGCGCCTCAGCGTCGCCGGCCTCCACCTGCGCCTGCTCAGTCTCCAGCGCCTCCACCGCCAGCGCCAGCGGTTGCAGCCGCTCGACGTGCGCCGTCTGCCCGGCGTCGAGGCCGGCCAGTTGCTCACGCGCCCCGGCCGTAGTGGCGCTCACCTGCGCGGCCTCGGCGTCCAGCCGCACGATCTTCTGCCGCCGGTCGGCCACTAGCCCCGCCGCCGCAATGTGCGCCCGCGACAGCTCGGTGGTGCGCGTTTGGGCATCTTGCTGCGCCCGCCGCGCCACTGCCGCCGCCGTCTGCCAGCGCGCCACTTCGGCCGCGGCTTCTTCCACGCTGAACCCGGCGCTCGATTCCGCCGCCGCCGCCAGCCGCGCCTCAATCGTCTCACGCTCGCCGGCCAGCCGCCCAATCTCGCCTTCCGCGGCCGTCGCCGAGGCGCTCAACTGCGTGGCCTCATCATCCACCTGGGCCAACTGCTGCCGCCGGAACTGGGCATCATGCGCCACGCGCTCCGCTTCCAGCCCGGCCGCGTCGCGGGCCACGGTCGCCTGCCGCTCAGCATCTTGCGCCGTGCGCAGCGCGGCCTGGGCGGCGTCGCGCGCCTGTTGGGCGGCGGCCACGGCCTGCGCCGCCCCGTCGCGTTCCTGCGCCAACTCGCCAATGCGCTGCTCGGCCTGTTCCAACTCCGCCGCCAGATCGCGGCGCTCGCGGGCCTGCTCCAGCATGGTCGGCGCGGCCTCGCGCCCGGCAAACACCGGCCCGCTCGCCAGATATACCTCGCCGTGCAGCGTCACCGCCGCCAGCGAGTCCGGCCTGTCGGCGGCGGCCAGCACGCGGCGGGCGCTCTCGGCGTCGCGCACGATCACCACTTGCCCCAGCAGCAGGTCCACCACCGGGCGCAGCCAGTCCTCGGCGCTCACCAACTGCGCCGCAATGCCCACCATGCCGTCGTCGCCGCTCGGCGGTGTCAGCGGCGCGGCGGCGTGCAAATGCTGCAAGGGCAGCAGCACGGCGCGCCCGTTGGCCGGCCCCAGCTTGGCAATCGCGGCCTCGGTTTCGGCCTGGTCGCCCACCACCAGCGCTTCCAGGTAGCTGCCCAGCGCCGCGCTGAGGGCCGTTTCCAGCTCGGCCGGTACGGTCAGCAGTTCGGCCAGCGCCCCGCGCGTGGGAAAGCCCTGCGCCAGCAGCGTGCGCGCGCCGCCGCTAAACCCGGCCAATTGCGCCCGCGCCTGCTCCAGCACGTCGTGCCGGGCGCGCAGCCGCGCCGCCTCAGCCTGGGCCGTGGCCACGCGCTGGCTGGCGGCCGTCAGTTCGGCCTCGGCCGCGCGCACCGCCTCGGCCTGCGCCGCCAGGTGGGCGTCGGCCTCGGCGCGGGTGGTGTGGCGCAGGTCGAGCGTTATCTTCGCCTCGGCCACGGCGGCGCGGGCGCGGGTCTCGGCCTCTTCCAGCGCGGCCACGGCCGCCTGCTGCTCGGCCCGGTTCGCCAGCAGCCGTTCGTGCCGCTCCAGCAGTTGCGCGTGGCGGGCGCGGCGCTCGTTGATCTGGCTCTCCAGCCGCTGCAAGGCGGCGCGCACTTCGCCCTCTTGCTGGCGCAGTGTCGTCCGTTCGCGTTCGCGGTTGGCCAGCGCGGTTTGGGCCGCCTCGGTCTGGCGCTGGGCCTCGCGGGCCTCGGCCGCCAGCCGGTCGCTGTCGGCCTGCACGGCGGTGGCGCGCTCGGCCTGCTCGGTCAACTGCGCTTCCAGCTCGGGCAGTTCCGCTTCCAGCGCCTGCCGCTGCTGCGCCAGCGAGCGCTGCCGCTCGTCCGAGACGGCCAACTCGCGCCGCAGCCCTTCGCTCGCACTCGCCAGCCGCGCGCCTTCCAGCCGCTCGGCGTTCAATTGGCCGCGCACCTGCGCCAGCCGGGCCCGCAGCGCCGTAACTTCTTGATCGTAGTTGTCCTGCCGGCTCTGCATCACGCCCAGCTCGCCGCCGGTCTGCTCGGCCAGCAATTGCGTCTGCGCCAGCCCTTCCACGGCGTGGTGCCAGTGGAAGCCGTACCACAGCTTCAGCACGGCGTGCAGGTCGTCCTTCACCGTGTTGTAATCGCGCGCCCGCTGCGCCTGCCGCTCCAGCGACCGCAGCCGCGGCTTGATCTCGGCCAGGATGTCGAGCACGCGCTCCAAATTGCGCCCGGTGCCTTCCAGTTTGCGCAGCGCGTCTTCGCGCTTGTTGCGGTATACGCCGATGCCGGCCGCCTCTTCAAACAGCGCCCGCCGCTCGTCCGCTTTCAACGACAGCGCCGTATCGATCAGGCCCTGCCCAATGATGGTATAGGTGCGTTCCGACAGGCCGCAGCGCGCCAGCAATTCGCTGATGTCGCGCAGCCGCACGCGCTGGCCGTTCAGCAGGTATTCGTTCTCGCCGTCGCGGTAGGCCCGCCGAGCAATCGACACTTCGCTGAAGTCAATCGGCAGCCAGCCGTCGGCGTTGTCGAACGTCAGCGTCGCCTGGGCCATGCCGGCCCGGGGCCGCAGCTCGCTGCCCGCGAAGATCATGTCTTCGGTCTTCTTGCCGCGCAGCAGCCCAAACGACTGCTCGCCCAGCACCCAGCGGATGGCGTCGACGATGTTCGATTTGCCGCTGCCGTTCGGGCCGACGATGGCAGAAATGCCTTCGGAAAAGGCAAATTCGCTCTTGGTAGCGAAGGTTTTGTAGCCTTGCAGTTCGAGTTGTTTCAGGCGTAAAGGCATAAGTTTGGCGGGCCTTTTAGTGTCTGGACGCTGATAAACCGCGTGGGGGTGTACCGGCGGCGATTATAGCACGGTGCCGGCCGTAAAAATGACGGAAGGCCAGCCACCGGCATGTGCGCCGAGGGCTGGCCTTCCCAACAAGCGGTGTGAGAAGGTGGTCTAGAAGGTCTGCGCGGCCGACATGAATAGCAGCGCCAGCGCCCCCATCGTAACCGACATGGCGGCGTGGCGGCGCATGCTCACCCCCAGCGCCTGGCCCTTCTGAATCTGCTCCGGAGCGGGCGGCCCGTTGCGGCTCGCCAGTTCTTTCGCCAGCGCCGCCGACCGGCGAGCAACGGCCCCCGAACCAAAGATGCCGTGCAGGAAGGCCAGCAAGCCGATGACCGCCCCGATGGTCAGGAATATCGCTCCCAAATCGCCGGTGGACATCAAGGCCGGGTAGCTCATGCTGGGATACAAAATCAGCCCGGCCAGGGTGGTGGTGATCGAGGCCGCCGTAAACAGCTTGGTCAGCCGCCCGGTGCGGCCCACCCACTGCATGAACTTGGCGCCGTCCGCGCCGGCCTCGTTGGCGGTGGGCAAGATCACTGAGATCAAGAAGATCCCGCCGCCGATCCACGCGACAGAGCCAAAAATGTGAAGCACCCGTAAAAGTGAGATGAACAAGACGTTAAGACTCATGTTGCTTCTCCTCCAAATGAGACCGCTAGTGGCCCGTCCCCGCCTCGTGCAAAGTATAGTCCCGCACCCTCTACAGGCAACTGGCCTTTCGTCTGGTTTCAGCGGCGCGGGCTCAGGGGGCGGTGGCCGGCGCGACGAACGCCCAGGTCAGAAAGCCCGGCAGCGCCTCGGCCCAGGTGGCCTGGTTATGCTGCCCGCCTTCCACCTGCACATACACCACCTCGGCCTCCGCCGCATAGCCCAGACCCACCAGCGCGTCGATCAACTCGGTCGTGTCCTGAATGGCGTCGATCACGCCGTTGCCGTCGCGGTCGTCGGTCTCGTCGCGCGTGCCGGCCTCGAACCAAAAGCGCAGCCCCGGCTTCAGCGGCCCGGCCCGCACCGCCATGTGCGCCACGCGTGAGTTCTGCCGCGCCGCCACGCTGCTGGCATCCGTCCGCCACCATAGCGACCCCGAGAACACGCCCGCCGTGCCGATCAGGTCTGGCTTGTTCCAGGTCAGGTCGAACGCCATCAGCCCGCCCAGCGAGCTGCCCAGTACCGCCGTGTGAGCCGGGCCGGTCTGCGTGCGGTAAGTCGTGTCGACAAACGGCATCAGTTCTTCGGTAAAGAAGCGCACGTAGTCGCCGGCGCGCTTGCCCATGCCGTTGGCGTTCACCGCCTCCACCGTGCCGTACTCGCTGGTCCGGTCGGCCGTCGCATGCACCGCTACCACAATAATCGGCGGCAGCGTGCCGGCCGCATACAGCGCCTCCAGCGTTGGCTTTAGCCGCCACTGGGCCATGTCTTGCCCGTCGTTGGCATACAGCACCGGGTAGCGC